>NZ_JAECVZ010000016.1:0-71583 GCF_016055135.1 Thermoactinomyces sp. CICC 10521
GATGAATTCGTCCTGAACATAGAAACCTTCCTTCGGAATGTTTTTTTATACCTTTTCAACAAAAAAGGCTGTTGACCTTCTTTGTCAACAACCTCAGCATCCCCTTAAGGAGGATGCCGGAAGAAAGTTTCTTCCATGTTTGGTCTTCTTACATGCCAGATTTATATATTCTCAAAACAGCATTGCGGGCATCTCCTGTTTCAGCTCGAAATCTCCCGAATACTCTTGCCAGTCTCCATCAATTCGTGTAATTTAATCACAGCAGTCCCACTCCCTGACTAACCCCATTTCAAAAAATTCAGACGAGCGATGATTTGAAGGGAATCGGGCTTATCTATTGACCACTGCTTCTTCCAATGTAAATGCAACAACTCGCACAATGATTCGCTTGACATAAAGATAGCGAACCAAGGCTTATTGTCCATTTCATGAGAGGGGACGGAGCAATGGAAAAATCAAGCAAACAGATAGACGAATGCCCAGGTTGCGGGCTCAAGCTGCCCAATCAACATTTTGAACTGACCCACAGTTACAATGCAACAAGTGAATGCTATCAAAAATACACTGAACTTACCTATTATACACTTAGCAAGCAAGACATCAATTTCATTCATCAACATGCTGTCGATGCATACGCTGCTCAGCATTCCGGAAATGAAATGAAAAATATCACCACTGCTTTTGCGTTAATTGGATTGTATTATGCCATTGAACATGGTTACAGCGGAAAACTAGTACAGCTTTGCAACCTCCGGATAAATCATCCTTTTCGCTAACTGTTTGTGATGTTTTGAAAGAAAAACCGGGAGAAATTCGAGATGTAATGCTTCGAAAATGGATGCATGATGTCTGGGAAAGTTGGAAATATCAACAGAATTGGGTAAAAGACATCTGCCGTACTCTCTTGAAATAAAGGTTTCTGTTCATAAAAACTGTTTTTTAAAGCATTGATGGATTGCGATCAGACTTTCATTTGAAGTATAGCGAAAACAGTCATAAATTGCAGGAGGCAGAAATGATATCGAGCTATTGCGAGCGCTTGCGAAATACTTGCCGTTGAAACCGGTCTTGAGTCTTCCCAAGCAAAGCAAGCTACGCTTCGTCGTATTCCAACCGCCCATCATGCCAAGAATAAAGAGGAACATACAATCATTTATATAAATCCAAAAATCAATATTGAAGGGAAAACAAAATAAAATTCAATACTTATCAAGATTGATTTTGAAATATAAAATAGACTATGCATTTTCATAGAGAGATCTGGAGCTTCACCTAAATAAATCCAAAAGGGGGCATGTATTTTGTCGCAGGAAAATCCGGCAATAACGGAAATGGATTCGGAACAAAAAAAGAAGAAAGTTCCCGCCGACTCCTCACAACCTTTGTGGAAGACGCTTGTGATCTTCTTAATCCCGTTAGTATTCAGTAATGTTTTACAATCTTTGGGCGGCACGGTCAGTTCGGTTCTCATCGGCCAAAAAATCGGGGAGGATGCTTTGGCAGCGGCCAGCGCAGTATTTCCGCTCACTTTTTTTCTCATCTCTTTTGTGATCGGATTGGGGAGTGCAAGCTCGGTTCTCATCGGTCAGGCCTTCGGCAGCAAAAATATCGAGAGGATGAAGGCAACAGTAGGAACCTCTCTTTCGTTCAGCTTCTTGCTGGGGATCTTATCTTTGACAATCGGGCTTGTTTTTTCAGACCAATTGCTGAACCTGATCGGTATTCCCGAAGAGATCAAATCAGATTCGGAAAAATATATGCAGATGCTGTTTGCAGGATTGCCCATGCTGTTTCTCTATGTGATTTACACCACCTTGTTGCGCGGTACGGGCGATTCCAAAACGCCTTTCTACTTTCTCGTCATCAGCACAGGGGTGACGATTTTGCTCACCCCCTTATTCCTGTTCGGGTGGGGTGTGCCGGAGATGGGATTGGAAGGAGCAGCTCTAGCGCAAATCTTGGCCAGTTTCATTACATTCATCATTTTGATCCTCTACCTGCTTAAAACCCGCCATCCACTCGCACTGGATAAAACCACGCTGAAGAAGCTGAAACTTGATCCGCAGATTTTACGCCTGATGATCAAGATCGGTTTGCCGACGAGTATCCAGATGATTGTCATTTCGTTATCAGAGATCGCCATTGTCACTTTTGTGAACCATTTCGGTGCACAAGCAACAGCCGCTTACGGCGCTATTAATCAGGTGATCAACTATGTGCAGATCCCGGCCATGAGCCTGGCAATTGCCATCGGTATTTTCGGGGCCCAGATGATCGGTGCCAATCAACAAGATCGCCTGGGAGAATTGGTGAAAACGACTGTCCGTCTCAACTATTTGATCGGGATTGTTTTGTCGGGATTGATCTATATATTCAGCCGGCAGATTTTTTCTTTGTTTTTAACCGACCCGTCTACCATCACTGTAGCGCAAAAGTCATTGTACCTCACTTTATGGGCCTTTATCCTCCTCGGGCATGTGATCATTTTGTCCGGTTTGATGCGTTCGAGCGGAACGGTTTTCTGGCCCACATCGCTGATTATTTTATCTGTCATTCTTGCGGAAATCCCTGCAGCCTACATTTTTTCGCGGACAGTGGGATTGTATGGGGTCTGGCTCGCCTATCCCGTTTCATTCACCGTTGCTCTGATCGGACAATATGTGTACTATCACAGGTTCTGGAAACGCAAAACACACCAGCGTTTCTTTGACAGACCTGAGGAATCGGGAACGTAACCCGACAGCAGCCCGTCCAACCGGATGGGCTGCTTTTTTCATGGTAAGATCGCCGGATTTTTTAAAATAATCAGGACAATTTCTTTCTTTTATCGTTTATAATGATGTTGTAAGCGTTTTATGCAACCGCTTGCACAAAATCTCTACTGCATCTGAGGTGTTTACACATGCGTTTTACCCGTTTCCTCACCTGTTCCCTGCTCTTGCTGTTGATTTTGCCTCTTTCTTTTTCACCTCCGGTTGCCAAGGCTGCGTCCAACGACAACAATGTCGAATGGGACGGATTGTTTCATGACCAGGGCCCTCTTTTCGACCTTGCGCCCGAGCCCACCTCCACCCAGAGTGTCACGCTGAAGCTGCGTACCTTCAAAGGCGATATCACCAGCGCCAATATCAAATATTGGGATACAGCGGACAATGCATTTCACTGGATCCCGATGGTCTGGGATTCCAATGATCCGACCGGAACTTTCGATTACTGGAGAGGAACGATCCCTGCCAGCTCTTCCATCAAGTATTACCGTTTTCAGATCAATGATGGTTCCAGCACTGTATGGTACAATGCCTACGGCCCTTCTTCCAGCGAACCCAGTTCCGGTGACTTTTTCATTATCCCCGACTTCAAGACACCGGATTGGCTGAAAAACGGGGTTATGTACCAGATCTTCCCCGATCGTTTCTACAATGGAAATCCTTCCAATGATGTGCAAACCGGTGAATACACCTACAATGGCACCCCCACCGAAAAAAAGGCTTGGGGAAACAGTGTTTACGCAGATCCCGGCTATAATAACAGCCTGGTCTTCTTCGGCGGGGACCTCGAGGGAATCGACCAAAAACTGGGATATATCAAGAATACAGTGGGAGCGAATATCCTTTATCTCAATCCCATCTTCAAGGCTCCGACCAACCACAAATACGACACGCAAGATTATATGACGGTCGATCCGGCATTCGGCACCAATTCCACTTTGCAAACGCTGGCCAGCCACATCCACAGCTCGGCAAACGGGCCAAAAGGCTATTTGATTCTTGATGGCGTTTTCAATCATACGGGAGACAGCCATCCCTGGTTTGACAAATACAACAACTTCAGCACGCAAGGCGCATACGAGTCCAAATCAAGTCCGTGGTTTAATTATTACACATTTACCGCCTGGCCCAATTCCTACGCTTCTTTCCTGGGTTTCAGCAGTTTGCCCAAGTTGAATTACGGCCAAAGCGGTTCGGCGGTTCGGGGGATCATCTACAACAACACCGATTCAATCGCCAAAAGTTATCTGAACTCTCCTTACTCCATTGACGGCTGGCGTTTGGATGCCGCTCAATATGTGGATGCCAACGGAAATAACGGAAGCGATGCAACCAATCACCAGATTTGGAGCGAATTCCGCAATGCCGTGAAAGGAGTAAACAGAAACGCAGCCATCATTGGAGAATATTGGGGAAACGCCAATCCCTGGACAGCGCAGGGAAACCAATGGGATGCAGCCACCAATTTTGATGGTTTCACTCAACCCGTTTCCGAATGGATCACCGGAAAAGATTATCAAAATAATCCCGCTTCGCTCAGCACTTCGCAGTTTGACAGTTGGTTAAGAGGAACGCGGGCTAACTATCCGACAAATGTCCAGCAATCGATGATGAATTTCCTTTCCAACCATGATATTCCCCGTTTTGGCACGCGGGCAGAAGGCGACATATGGAAAACCTACCTGGCCCTGTTCTTCCAAATGACATATGTCGGCACTCCGACGATTTATTATGGCGATGAATACGGGATGCAAGGCGGGGCCGACCCGGACAACCGGCGTACCTTTGACTGGTCCCAGGGCACGTCCTCCAACAGCGCCGTCGCCCTTACGCGGAAGCTCATTTCCATCCGCAATGAGTATCCTGCGCTCCGTACCGGTTCCTTTATGACCTTGCTGACAGATGATCCAAATAAAATTTACGCATATGGCCGTTTTGATGCCAAGAACCGAATTGCAGTCGTCCTCAATAACGATACCGTCAGCCACACGGTTACAGTCCCCGTCTGGCAGCTCAGCATGACCAACGGCAGCACGGTCACGGACAAAATCAGCGGCAAAACTTATACAGTGCAAAATGGTACCGTCACCATCACGATAAATGGACACTACGGCGCGATTTTAGCCCAGTGAGCGTGGTTTGCAGAAATGGGAGAGCACCGATTTCCGAAACAAAAGGATCGGTGCTCTTTTTTGATCAGGGGCAACATTAACATTTCATATACATAATATTCAATCCCATTTACCATGATAAACAAACTTGGCAACGAGAAAGATGTGCGAAACCTTTCCGGCCGGTTTTTTCAATCACTTTTTCTATAGATATTGTGCTGATCACAACTAACAACCACCCATACCATAGTTTCAATTTCTTAATATATTACAAAATCCAAAGAAAGGATTATAGCGATGAGAATACTACTCGCTACGTTCTGGGCGGTTCCGCATTTGGGTGGAGTATGGAACTATATGACTCAACTTAAAAACAAGCTTGATTCTCTGGGCCATCAGGTAGATTTACTCGGATATGGGCATGACAATAACTATATTCACATGGTTACCCAAGACCGCAAACTGGCAAAAGAGATGCTTCTGCCTTTGGTTTATTCCAAACTCAACCAACAAAATTCGCTCATTCACAGTCAAAATGAAGTTGTGAGATACACCGAACTTCAACGTTACTGTTATCAGATCGCCGCCTTTCACTTTGGTTTGCAAAACTATGATGTCATCCATACGCAAGATGTGATTTCAACCGGATGCATCAACGGGGCGAAACCAAAAGAAGTCCCTCTTGTAGCCACTCTGCATGGTTCTGTCGCTCATGAGATGAGGTACCAGTTAAAGACCATTCATAAATCTCCCACTTCCCACCTGGCCCGAGAGTACTTTGACAAACTCGAATATATCGGAGCGACGTCCGCCGAATACACGATTGTGTCAAACAATTGGTTAAAACGAATTCTGACCAATGAATTTCTGGTTCCAGAAGGACAGGTAAAAGTGTTTCCCTATGGATACAACACAGAGGATTTCATCAGGCGAATCGGGGAGCCATGCTCGCTTCAGACTCCGGCCAACAAAAAAGTGATTCTTTATACGGGCCGGCTGGTCGAACTGAAAGGAATTCACCATCTGATTTCCGCTCTGGGCCAATTGAAACAGCTGCGGGATGATTGGGTTTGCTGGATTGTCGGGGACGGTGAAAAGAAGGCGGAGTTGCAGGTACAAAGCATGACATCGGGATTGGACAAAGACATTCTCTTTCTCGGGAAACGGGATGACGTCCCCAGTTTGTTGGCTCGTGCAGATCTCTTCGTGTTCCCCTCTCTCTTTGATAACCAGCCGTTGTCCGTGATTGAAGCACAACTCGCCGGAAAGCCCGTGATTGTAACGGATGCAGGCGGATTGCCCGAAATGGTTGAGCATGGAGTTACGAGGATCATAGTTCCGGCGGGAGATACAAATGCTTTGTGCGCGCAAATGAATTTATTGCTGGAAGACGAAGCATACCGAAAGCGACTCGGAACAAACGCAAGAAACTGAGGATTGATTCATTGGGATCAGGATAAAGCGGTTAACAGAGTCTTGACAGTTTACAACAGCGCCATTTCCAATAAGCGTAAACGATGGTGATTCCTGAATTTCAGGAAAATTAGATTTTGGCTTAAGGGGTTGGGAGAATGAAATTGAAAGATTTATATGGGAAGTATGACGCAATTTTTAGTTTGGGCGATCTTTGCCTGGCGGCCCTGCAGCTCAGAAAAAACAATTTACGGCCGTATTCGGGCGTGTTGGATTGGATGGCTTCCCCTTCTTTATCTGATCAACCGCCTTTTGCGGAATCGCTTTATCGGTTTTATGGAGTTGCCCAATTTGAGAATTATCGGGTATTCCACGGGAGTGGATTCGAAAGAACCGCATATCTGCATATCAGATGATGCCTATAACATCGTTTCTTCTCATGATTTTAAAGCAGACAGAAATACGCTCACCCAATTAAACACCTATCCCGAAGTGAAAGAGAAATTGAACCGGCGGATTCAACGATTTTTGGAGAAGACCGCTACCTGTAAGCGAATTCTCTTTGTAAGGACTGAAGGTACATTGCAACAAGCTCAAGAACTTCAAACTGTTTTGTCGGGAATGGTCACCCATGATTTTCGCATTCTCCTGATCAATCATACTGATGTAAACGGCATTGTCGAGAAAAACTGGTCACTGGAAAAAGTTTGTGCATTGGAATTACCCAATAAGGAGATATGGGAAGGAAATGACCATCACTGGCGAACGATTTTATCCGGAATTCAACTTGTCTGAAAAGGAAAGGGGGGGGAAACCAATGTTTCAGGATGCAGTTATTTTGGTGGCAGGCGGGACCGGTTCATGCGGAACTGAACTGGTACGCAAACTGTTGGAACTGAAGCCAAGAAAATCATCGTTTTTTCCAGAAATGAAACGAGCCATGTACAAATGAAAAGAATGATGGAAGATCCCCGACTCAGCTTTTGCATCGGCGACATCCGGGATCGGGAAGCATTGATCAAATCCTGCAAAGGGGTCGATTATGTATTTCATCTGGCAGCACTGAAGCATGTCCCCGTTTGTGAAGAGCAACCGCTCGAGGCCCTGAAAACCAATGTCATCGGTACTCAAAACGTGATTGAGGCAGCGATCATAAACAAAGTGAAAAAGGTAATCAATATTTCGACCGACAAAGCTGCAAATCCGGTCAACTTTTACGGGATGACGAAGGCCATCGCGGAAAAACTGACCGTTTACGCCAATAAAATTTGTTTGCAAACCAAATCCATCAATGTAAGAAGTGGCAATATCCTGGGAACCAACGGGAGTGTCCTTCAGTTATTTAAAGATTAAAATTACTGATAAAAGAATGACCCGATTCTTTTTGCCTCCAAAAGATACCCCTGCTCAAAGCAGCCATCGACGGAAGAGGGGGAGAGATTTTTATTATGAACTCACCCGCATGCAGGATTCTCGACTTGGCCGAAGTCTTGATCGAAGCATCCGGAAAAAAGAATGTCCGGATTGTTGAAATCGGCGCCAGAGCAGGAGAAAAGCTCCATGAAGTTCTGATTTCCGATTATGAAAAAGAGCATACCGTAATCGATCATGAAAACTATATCATCGTTCTTCCGACAATTGATCTTCCGGGGCTGAAGCAGTTTTATTCCCATGCCAAGCCGGCAAAGATGGAAAATTTCAGTTCTACCGATTTTTTGATGACCAAAGAAGAAATTAAGCAAATGCTGGTAGAGAGCGGATTTCTCAAGTGAAGAAGGTGAATGGACGAAAACACTTGTGGCTGCCCGGTCATTTAAATCCGAGCAGCTTTTTTAATTTGGTCAAAAAAGCATGTTACAAAGGGGAAAAACCGTTTTTCATCCGTCTCGGGGTGGTTATTGAGGTGTTAAACCGGTCGATATCCCCAGTCTGTTCCAGGCATTAATCGTGTTGATGGCCATGATCAGAGCGACAAATTCTTTTTCATCAAAATATTTTCGTACTTCTTGATATAGATCATCCGGAACCCCTTGTTCAGAGATCAGAGTAACTGCCTCGGTCAGGGCCAAGGCTGCGCGTTCTTTTTCTGTATAACAGGGGGATTCACGCCAGGCATTCAACATATAAATCCTTTGTTCAGATTCTCCCATTTTTCGAGCGTCTTGCGTGTGCATATTCAAACAGAAAGCGCAGCCATTGATTTGCGAGGCACGGATTTTGATTAGTTCGTAAAGTTTGGGGTCCAATCCACTTTGCTTGACGAATTTCTCCAGTCCATACATGGCAGTGTAAGCTTCAGGACTTACCTCCTGGGCCTTTATTCGCATGGTCATTCTCCTTTCAAAGGATATCGGGGATAGATATTATCTATAATTATATTGAAAAAAATGACATGTTACTGGCCGATTTGAACCACTCCATCGTTTTCTTCTTACTTCTTTCGGGATCTCCGCTTCCAACATGACCAAATTGATCCGGCAGGGGGCTGAATTCAAGCAGGAAGGAATCCCATTTTCCCGACACAAAATACACTCGCTGGTGATATTTCTGCACTGGAAAATGGGTTTTGATCCTTCGATTGCAACAACGACATCCCAAAAAGAGATGGATTTCGCACTTTTGCCAGCTCAAAACCGCCTTTTGCTCCCGGGATGGAACGGATGATCTCCTCTTTGGCCAGCTTCGTGAAGATTTTGGATCAATAGGATTCAGATACACCTTGATATTTGGCTGATTCCTTGATCCCTTGATCCCGACCGGTTGGTTCGCTGGTGGATTCACAAGACGAACCAAACCATGCAAGGCATATTCTACCCCAACACTGCAATGCATCTCGGGACAACTCCAGTTGCTATTATAGATAACATCTATCTATAATATATCCTTTCATGCCATGACAAACAACATTAATTTGCAATAAAACCTAACTGGCCCTCCCGTTTTGCAATTCCCACTTAAACTGTTGTTCCACCAGCTTTCGGTAAAGCGGATGATCTCTGAGCAGCTGTTCGTGGTTGCCCATCCCTGTCACCCTTCCTTTTTCCAGAACCAAAATCTGGTCGGCATCAACCACAGTGGATAAACGGTGCGCGATGACGAGCGTGGTCCGCCCCTTCATCAGATTTTGCAGTGCTTCCTGAACCACTTTCTCCGAAGTGGAATCCAAAGCCGATGTCGCTTCGTCCAGCATCAGGATTTTGGGATCATGCAGAATCGCCCGGGCAATGGCAATCCGCTGTCGCTGCCCTCCGGATAACATGATCCCCCGTTCGCCTACTTCTGTATCAAACCCGTTGGGCAACTGCCTGATGAACTCATCCGCATAAGCAAGTTCGGCCGCTCTCTCCAGCTCTTCATCCGAAACTTCGCGATCCATCCCATAACAGATATTTTCCCGTATCGTTCCTGCCAAAAGCGGACTTTCCTGGGATACATAACTGATCTCACTGCGCCATTGCCGGAGCCCGAATTCGGAAAGCGGCGTATCGCCGAGGCGGATTGCTCCTTCTGTCGGCTGATAGAACCGCTCCAACAGCGCAAAGAGCGTTGTTTTCCCACTTCCGCTCGGACCGACAATCGCCGTGATCTTGCCGGGATGAATGGTAAAACTCACACCGTGAATAACCGTTTCATGGTCTGGATAAGCAAATTTGACCTGATCAAAATGGATCGGCTGGGACAGATCAATCTTTTTGTTCCCGGAGTTCACTTCTTCCTGCTCATGATCCAAAATTTGCATCAACCGTTCGGTGGCCCCCATCGCTTTTTGCACACTGGTAACAAAGCGGGTCATCATGGTGAGCGGCATGATGATTTGGAACAAATACAGAATAAAGGCGACCAGGTCTCCCGCACTCAAAGCACCAGATGCAACGCGATATCCCCCATAACCGATGATCACGACGAGCATGAACATCATCACAAAGGACATCATCGGCTGCAGGACCGCCGTCCATTTTGCCTCTTTCAGGCTGACTTGAAACAGATGATCAATTTTTTGTTCTCCGTTTTTCTTTTCCACCTGCTCAGCCACATACGCTTTAACCAGGCGAATTTCCGAAACAACCTGTGTGAGCAGGCTGGTGAAACTGGCCATCTCCCCTTGCAAACTCTTGGAAATCGAATACATTTTCCTCCCGATCGGCCGCATAATGAAAAAAATGATCGGGACAGAAGTAAGCATGACCAGCGTCATTGACCAATCCAGATAGAGCAAAACCACTAATGAGCCGATCAGAGAGATGACTCCGGTAAAAATCGAAACCAACTCCACACTGATTAAATTTTTGATCACGGCTGTGTCGTTATTGATGCGGCTCACTGTTTCCCCGGACTGATGATGATCAAAATAGGAAACAGGAAGTACCAAAGTTTTATTCCACAGGCGTTTACGCAGATTGGCGACCACTTTTTCCCCGAGGAAAGCCAGAAAATAGGTGGAAAAACCGGCTGAAGCCGCCTGAATGATAAAAGATCCGAGCAGAAGCAGGATCGTTTTCAGATCCAATGATTTGACTGTCATCACATCAATGATATTTTTGGTGAACCATGGCACGACCAGGCTGGCAATGGTTGAAACCAGACTCAATCCCAAGATAAGAACGACTAAAAATTTGGGTAATGCGCGTAGATCGACCAAATCGATAAACTGCTTTAATGTTACTTTCACAGCGGGTCTTGTTTGTTCCATCCATAAACCTCCAAACTAGATTTCATAACCGCAAGGAATCGTGACGATCATTTTTGTTCCCTCACCGAGTCTGCTCTCGACCTCGATTTTTCCGCCGTGCATATCGATGATTTTTTTCACAATGGCCAGACCGAGACCGCTGCCCCCGACGGAACGATTCCGGGATTTGTCAGCTTTATAAAACCGATCAAATATATGCGCCTGGTCTTCCTCGGCAATGCCGATTCCCGTGTCAGCGAGGATCACCTCGGCAAATTTTCCTTTTTGCCGCAATTGAATCTTGATACAACCACCTTCCGGAGTAAATTTAATACTGTTGCTGATCAGATTCACCCACAGTTGATTCATCAAATCTTCATCCGCCACGATGCGGAGCTCATCAAGGGATATATCCATCTCCATTGACTTTTCTTCCCATTGCGGTTCCAATGAGAGAATGACCTGCCTCAGTTGCTTGTCCAAACGATATGGTTTGGGATCAAACGGATGATTTGCTGACTCCAGCGAGGTCAGTTTGAGCAAGTTCTCGCTTAATTTGGATAACCGGGTGCTTTCCTTTTCAATAATTTTGAGATAACGCCAGCGTGCTTCCGGACTGAGCTGATCGTTTTGCAGGGCATTGGCAAAGCCGCGGATTGAAGTGAGCGGGGATTGAATTTCGTGCGAGACATTGGAAATGAACTCTTGCCTCATCTGTTCCATCCGGTTGAGTTCCTCTGCCATATGGTTAATGCTGTCAAAGATCTTCCCAAACGGATGATTTTGTTCCGTCAGTTTTTGTGCATTCAGTTTGACTCGGAAGTTGCCTTTGGCGATCTGCCGCAAAGCGTCGGTCATCGTGTTTAATACGTCAGATCGCTTCGAATTTTTAGTCCTGCCAATCAAAAATACGGTCAATCCGAAAATCAAAAAGGCAAGCGTTTCACTCAGAATGTATCGGATGAAGTCACCGGGCTGCGGGATAAAACCAAAGAGACCGAAAGTGATTGCATAAGCGACGGATGAACATAAGAGGATCAGCATCCATACTTTCGCGATATTAGAGACGATTCGCCACCTGCTCATGAATCATCCTCCAACCGATAGCCCAATCCCCGAACCGTCCGGATTCTGAACAAAGATTCTTCTTCGGGAAACCGTTCCCGCAGCCGCTTGATATGAACATCAACGGTTCGCTCATCGCCCATGAAATCGTATCCCCAGATTTCTTCGATCAGCTGATCTCTGGAAAACGTTTTTCCCGGATAACTGGCCAGCTTAAAAAGGAGTTCGAATTCTTTCAAGGGAAGAACCATACTGCGGCCATCCATAACCACTTCATAAGTTTTGCGATTAAGAAGCATTTTCCCAACCTGGACGGTTTGTGAGATATTAATTTGATACCGTCTGAGGAGCGCCTTTACTCTTACCACCAATTCAAGCGGTTCAAACGGCTTTACCAGATAATCATCCGTTCCCAACTCAAACCCTTTTACCTTTTGCGATGTTTCCCCTTTAGCGGTAAGCATCAGCAAAGGAATATCATAATGCTCTCTCAGTTCCCTGCACAATTCCCATCCATCCATGTTTGGCATCATGACATCCAGAATCACCAAGTCTACTTTTACGGATTCCAGCAGTTTGAGCGCTTCGCACCCGTCCGCTGCTTCATAAAGGGAAAAACCCTCATTACTTAAAAAAAGTTTAATCAGTTCCCGAATGTGAGGATCATCATCCACGATTAAAATTTTGATCATCCTTAATCCATCACCTTCTTGGTTTTGCTGGACACTAAGAGGATATATCAAGTTTATGAACTCAATATGAATGGACTTGAGGAGAAGTTTTCTGATATTGCTTTGATTCGATTTGTGAAGCAAACAAATTTGCGGTTATTTTCATGTTTGGCAAATTGACTTAATCAAGGCGAGAACCCTTGCTTGCTCAAATAGATTTGGTCGTTTGAGAATACTTTTTTCAGCCTGTCATATACGATGCGATATGCTGAAGGATCATACCATTCTTCCAAACCCAATTCTTTGTACACTGAAAAAATCCCCAATTTCCCGGTTCGCTTCCCTCCGCTGCCGTCTCCCATGAAATAATCATCCACACAGACACGATCGACCAATCGCAACTTTTCCGGAAACTCCTCGCTGCTGGGCAACACCGGAGCAATTGTCGCCTGGGTCGGTACGCCTGCATCGGATAAAAGACGCAGCGTCTTTAACCTGGCGCTGATCGGCGGGGCATCGGGCGTAAAATGTTTACGCATATCTTCCCTGTCTGTTTCAATGGTCATGCTGATTCGGACTCTGTCTTTTAAAAGAAGAAATAAATCAATATCTCTGCGTACCAAAGGGCTCCTGGTCTGCACAAACAAAAAATCCGGTTTATTTTCCACCATTACTTCCAACAAGGATCTCGTTACTCTCTCCTTGTACTCGATCGGCTGATAAGGGTCTGTGCTGGATGACATAAAAATGGTCACTTTTCCTTGTTTCTTGGCCCTCTTAAGCTCTTTGTGCAGTAAGTCTGCAGCATTTTTCTTGATGTCCACCCAGCTTCCCCATTCCTCTTTACGGAACAACGAAACAGGCATTTGACGCACATAACAGTAGGAACAGCCAAATGCACAACCAGTATACGGATTGAGAGAATAACTATAATCCGAAAGAAACCCTGTTCCTTTATTCAAAAGCCTTTTTGGGTATTTGTAAAAAAAATCACTCTTCATACCGAATCCTCCATATAACGGAAACAGCGTTTATTTGTATACACTCACACTCATGCGTTCCCGCGGATTGATGATCACCTCTACACAGTATAACCCGGATCACGGCCGAAAGGGTCCGATCTTTACTTCTGAAGCTATATCAGGACAGCTTCGATGCGACCTTATTCTTCGCCCTTTCGGACTTCACTCCCCATTGCGCTTCGGGCCAATTCCTCATTCACAAAAAGCATGATTCCTTTTTTGGTATGTAGACAGCCTGATTTATCACCTTCAAGAATAGGTTCCGATAATGTAAGATTATCGGAACTTATTTTATGTAAGGTGCTGCACAGGACAGAAGGGAAAATTCATCCGCCGTCTTCGAAATCAGAAAATACACTCTTAAAGCAAACCAAATGATCTGAACTGGAGAACATTGCGCTCAATCGAAAACAAATATCACGATCCAATAAAAAAACCGCCCGAGCAGGCGGTATTGTTATCCAAAAGCCTCAATGTAGCGAAAAAGCATCTGAAAGGAACCACCGCTACAGAGTATTCCCCTGTCCGCTTCAACCAATAAGAGCTTTGACGGAATCGGGACAATTCTCACGGTCGGGCTGTTGAACAGTCCATTCCTCATCCAAATTAAAAATACTCCATGTCAGGCATTTAAAAGATAACGGATGAATAACCCGCAGATTACTCCGACCACAACAGAAGGAAGAAACATTTTAAACATCTTCATTGCCACGAAAGTAATAAAACAGGCGACCAGAACCGGAAGAGAAATGACGATCCGCCCATCCGTCGGCACGAAGATTTGTTTGATGATCAGCGCCGAAATAATTCCGACAGGAACATAATGAAAATATAAACGCAAAGCAGGGCTCATCTTTCGCCCGGCCATCAATTCGAGCCCGATGATGCGCGAAAGATAAGTGGAAGCCGCCAGCAAACCGATTAAAAGCCAGTTTCTAATCATGCCGGAACCTCCTCTTTACATAAAGACCGACAAGTGGTGATAAAACACCTGTCAGGATGAGTGTAAAATTGTTACCGGGAAAAAAATATTCAAGCACAACGGCAATGACAGCCGCGGAGAGTGCCGTTGCAATGACCGGATTTTCCTTGAGACCGGGGATGAGAAGAGCCGTAAAGGTGACCGGAAATGCCAGATCCAATCCCCATTGCTGCGGATCCATCCGGTTTCCGATCAAAGCCCCGCTGAGCGAAGAAATGATCCAAGCCAAATACAAAGTGCCTGTCACAATCGCATAATACAACGGGTCAGGTCCGTATCTTTTAAACCTGGCGCTCCCTAAAACAAACGGTTCATCTGTAACTCCAAATGATAATAACCATCTCCACTTCCCGGCAGGCGCAATTCCCTGGGCCAAGGCGGCACCATAGAGCAAATTGCGCAGATTTAACAAAACGGTGGTAAAAAGAATATTGGTCAGATTTGCATCCGCCGCCAACATTGCCACGGTAACCATTTGGACAGACCCGGAAAAAACCAGCAGGGACATTCCCACGGTCTCCGCCAAACCGAATTTGGCTTGTGAAGCGAGTACACCATAAGATAAACCGTAGGCGGCAATGGCGATTGCTAATGGCAAAGCTTCAATCAAACCGGATCTTACGCTCTTTTTTTCATCCACTTTGCACACATCCCTTTCTCTTTTTTAAGGATGTAAACGAAAAACCAAAAGTATATTATAATTAACTTATAGTTTATTATAATATATAAAAGGATAAAATACCTTGTTTTTTAATCAAAGGAGGAAAAAATGGACATCGAAAGTCCGTGGGAAGAAGGATCCGTGGGAAAGCGCATCGGCGCAAATCTGCGGCAATTACGAATCAACAGGGGGATCAGCCTGGAAGCTTTGGCCAAGCAAATCAATGTCAGCAAATTAACATTGATCAAAATCGAACGCGGCGAAGGGAACCCTACCCTGTCCGTCATCTGGAAAATCGCAAACGGCCTGAATATCCCGATTACCGCGCTGTTGTCGATTGAAGCGGATGTCTCCATCGCCCGCAAAAAGGACGGACTGAAGCTGAGCAGCTCAAACGAGGTGTTTGTCGCTGAACCATTGTTTTCTTCTTATGGCTCGTTTGAACTTTATCGGGGTTACTTGCAGCCGGGAGGGGAATATCTGTCGGAAGCACACCGGCCAGGGGTGATGGAATTTGTAACCGTTATGTCCGGCCGGTTAACGGTCGAAGTGGACCGGGAAACTTACTGCTTGGATGAGTACGATTCCATTCGTTTTAAAGGAGATCGTCCCCATAAATATATCAATCCATCCTCTGCGTTGACGATCCTTCACTTTGTCATTTCCTATACTCATCCCTAGAGGAACGAAGAGGCTTTCGCTCTTTGCCAACAGCCTCCATCCCTTCATTCGGGAGATCTGAAACGGTTTTTCCCTCGTCTATTTCTTGGCGGACAGAGGGAAACCATCATCTCCCTTCCTTTTTGCTCATCAACAGGAACGGTTTATGCATTGTTTTGCGTATACGTAGTTGGTTTGTATAACAAACCAATTTGTATAAAAAATCAATTTCCTTCTCTTGAATAATCACCTATGACATTGTGATCCATCTCCCCCTCCTTGCGAAAGGATATATTTCTCATACTTACTCATTTTGCTTCTTTTCTATCTTTGCTCGTATAAAATTCGCTATAATGATTTTGTAGGTGATTCATGTGAAAACAATCGAATACTTTTTGGAATTACGTCTACAACTCAAAGATATTAAAGAATATCAATCGTTCTATATGAGCATCAGCGAACTGGCAGATTTGCTTTATTGCACCCCGCGCAATGCAAAGCGATTGTTAAAAAGCATGGGGAATGAAGGACTCATCTATTGGAAACCGGGCGGAGGACGGGGAAATCGGTCCAAACTGCAATTCAGGCGATCCTTAAACGATATTT
The DNA here is from genome assembly GCF_016055135.1 of Thermoactinomyces sp. CICC 10521. Classification (NCBI taxonomy): domain Bacteria; kingdom Bacillati; phylum Bacillota; class Bacilli; order Caryophanales; family Thermoactinomycetaceae; genus Thermoactinomyces; species Thermoactinomyces sp. CICC 10521. The sequence continues at coordinate 16,629 of NZ_JAECVZ010000016.1, forward strand.
TGCCTTTCTATGTTCAATGTTTGGTTGGACAGGGAAAATTCAAAGAGGCGATCCGCTGGATCAAAAGCGAAGGGGTTCCCCGCGAAGCCCGCGAGCAATGTTATCGGTTGTTGTTGAAGGAGTTAAGTTTTCCTCATATTCAGGTCAATGAATTAAACCAACTGAAAAAAAATCCGTCTCAATCATTCACCCCGACCATGATTGCCACCACAACCGGCAGATGGCTGCTGATCGATCGTGAACATTCACATAAGGGAAAATCGCAGAAAATGAAATTGAAATAGCTTCATAACAGATCCCCTCCTTCCGGGATGAACCGTACAGGAGGGGATCTGGTTATTTTGCCACGTCTTTTTTTCCTTTAACAAGAGGAGCGATCCGGTCGATGCGATTAGTCCAAATCCATCCATTATAGTCCGGCGGGATTCGCTTTAAATCCCCTGCCGTATCAAATCCTCGGGAGAAATCTCCGCTCCCCGCGACAAGGATCACCCGGGTTCCGGCCTGATCCATCCGGTCGAGAAAACGGGTGGGCCATCCCCACAACAACGGGGCAAACTTCTCCGGGATATGCAATTCCGTCTTTTCGCACGCTTCCGGTACCACCCCTGTCCAGCCGATCGCCAAATAGCGCAAAAGGCATCCCTTTTCCGTCGCCTTGGACATAACCCGCATATCGGGCAGCTTTTTCTTGAGCGCTGCGATCGGTTCGTCACCACCATATACCGCCAACTGCTCACGTCTTTCAACCGGCAGTTTGGCCAGGTGGTCGGCCAGCTGAATCCCCTCTGTCGGGTCATTGCTTTTCACATCGATCAAAAACATCCGGTTCGGAAATGCCTCCAACACTTCCTCGAGCGATGGCATAAGACCAACGCCTTTGCCCCGGAATGGGTAGGTTTTGCCACCGTCAGCCGTGTAGCCGTATCCGATATCCAGGGACTTCAACTCTTTCATCGTATGGTCGCGGGTCACCCCGGTTCCGTTGGTGCGACAGTCAAGGGTCCAGTCGTGAAAGATGGCAAACTGACCATCCTTCGTCGGTTGCACGTCAAATTCAACCATATCGGCTCCCTTGTTAAAAGCGGCCCGCATCGAAGCTATCGTGTTTTCCAGATAGGGATGTTCCGGCGGGTAAATGCGCTGTGCGGTACAAGTGTCATTTGTCAGTCCGGTCATGTTAAAAGTTTGGGCCAACCCCCGGTGCGCAAGAAGATGCGGCTGCCCGGCGGGCGCTTTTGCAAACAGCGAGCTGTTGTTAACATAAATGAAAATGAGAATCGCGAAGCAGATCCAAAAACTTTTTCGTTTCAGCACTTTTTTAGCAAATTTCCCTAACCTGTTAGATCCTCTCATATTCCCCTCCACTATCCGATAAGAGCGATTCAACATCGATTGTATCAGGGAATCACGTTTAAAAAAGGTTCCTTTTCCTTCGTGTTTGTCCCCGTTTTGGCAAAAATTAAAAAAGAATGTTCATCCCTGCTTAAGGAGCCGGTCTATATCGTGAAGGGATCATTTTATCTCAATATTATTTTTTGGATAAAATAGTGTATTGCTCGATATCTTTAACAATTCGATTGATGGATTGATGCCAAAAGTCCGGCCGGGAAAGCTTTATATGAAAGTGATCGTCAGCTAATTCTTCTATGGGTTTTGTTCCTGATTCTTTTAGAAAATACGTAAACTTTTGGGCAAATTGCTTTCCTTCTTTCTTTGCTGTTTCCAGAAGACCTACACTGAACAAATAACCAAAAGTATAAGGATAGTTGTAGAAAGGTACATCTGTTCTGTAAAACTGTATTGCTTTTATCCATTGAAAAGGCTGATATTGACTGAGACTGCCTCCAAAAGCTTCCTTCTGAGCTTCCATCGACAATTCCTCAATTTGACTGGCACTCAAGGGCCCAGATTTCCTTTTTTCATAGAAACGGGTTTCAAACAAATAAGCTCCCCTGACGGCCATCAGGTAATTGATACTCCTTTGCATTTTCCAATTGAGCAAGGATTTTTTCGTTTTTCGATCTTTTGACTCCCGGATCACGGTATCCACCAAAGCCAATTCAAAGAAAATGGAAGAGGTTTCGGCAATCGTCATTGGAAATTGGTCTTCCAGCAAGAATAAGGAGAGGCGGTCTTCCAGTTGACGATAATGCCAAGCGTGTCCCAGTTCATGAGCCAGAATCCGAACGCTCTCCATATTATTGTCATAGCGAAGGGAAATACGGGATTCCTTATCACTGATAAATGGAGCACAGAATCCATTTGAGGGCTTGTGCTTAAACGGTACGGCGTCCACCCACCCGTTGGCAAGGGCATATTGGGCAAAGTCACCCATATCCGGGCTCAGATCGTTTAACGCTTGAATGATCCATTCTACCCCACTGGGGAAAGGAATGGATTCCTGATGATCGTCGGGGGATAGCGTCATCAGTTGGTGCCATGAGAGTTGACTTTCTCCGGATTCGGATGCTTTCAAACCGAGATATGGAATAAGCTGAGGAAGATATCCATCAATTGCTTTCCACATTGCATCCAGCGTGGACCGGGCAATGCGATTTGATTTTAATGATTCTTCCAACAAATCTTTTTTGGCGGAACCGCAGAGTGTCAATCGAAAGCCGGCAATATGATTCAACACGGACGCAAATAACCCGGAATCCCGTTCCAAGGTTTGCGTAAGCGATTTGAACAGTCGTTCGCGCTGATATGGATCTGGATCGTTTAAGGCAATTCGATTCGCCTCACCGAAAGAGAGTTTTTTTTGATTTGCCTCGTCATGGACTGTGACTTCCAGTTTGTTCCGAAGCTGGATATACAAATCCTCCCATGCTTTCAACCCATCCACGGCAAGCTCCGCTGCAAAATCCTCCAAGACTCGGTAAGGGGAATTTCTTGTCTCGCGAAGTGCGGAAATTTCTGAAATAAAAGGGCGAATGGCAGGTTGATGAATCAGTTGTTCGAACTGATCATCGCTCATGGAGGCGAGACGGTGCCCCAAATCAGACAATAGGGTACGTATTCTGACTTTCAGAGAGGAGACACGGCTTTGTAATGAGGTAAGAATGGGATGTCCAGGGGTTTCAGCAGAAAGGCAATAATAAAATGAGTCTGCTTTTTCAATCTGTCTGACTGATTGAGATAAAAACAGAAGTTGGTCTTCATTGATCAAGTCAAAATCAGCGGATGATGTTTGAAAACGGTCGCTTAAACAAGTCAATGCAACCTCTAATTCCTTCAATTCTTTGGAAAGTGTGACTTCGATTTCTCCAGGATACAGGGAGTGGAGATCCCAGCGTGTTGGTCCGTCTGCCATCGGTTTCAATATGCAAATCCCTCCTTAAGTCTTGACTTTAAAGGCTACCTGTTTTAATATTCAGACATCCTCCCTTCAAATCTTATTTTTATATGAATTCATCACATTCATCAATCTTTCAGCTGCATGATCGCCAAAACATAACTCCAAATTTGCTTTTGATTCAGCAGCTGCTTCAGATGAATAAGCAAACATTTTTTCCTCATATATTTCGATTGCTTTTGAAACATTGTTTTGATTATCCATAATCGCTAACGCTAAATGATAAGCATCAAACATCGCCAGATTGACGCCTTCACCGGCAAACGGAGACATTAAGTGTGCAGCATCTCCAATCAGCGTGATCCTTGGATGGCGTTGCCATTTAAATCCGACTGGTAACATATAAATTCGCCGGGGAATTATTGTATCTTCTGCATAACGAATATAATTTTTCAATTGTTCATCCCAGTCGCCAAATAAGTCCAAAATGGCCTCTTTTGCTTTTTTCGGTTTGTTAAAAGGAATACCGCAACGGTCCAACCAATCCCGATTCACTTTCAGGCCAACATACACCTTAATCGTACCATTTCCGTTTAACTGACCAATAATGCCTTTTCCTTCATCAAGAGCAAATACTGTACCACGTTTATGAAATGACGCCAAATCAGGATGGTTCACAGCTGCGTTTACCACATTCATTTCCAACATCGTAAGACCTGAATAAGAAATATCCTCAGAAGCCAGTATTGGCCGCACCCGGGAAAATGCACCGTCTGCACCGATCACCAAATCTGCAATCTCAATCTGTCCGTTTTCAAAATGCAATTCGGTTTTGCCATTTTCCAATGGGATGCATTTATCAAGTTTATATCCATATTGAATGCACTCTTTATCTAACGCATTTAATAGTAATGCACATAATTCCCCCCGATCTATTTCCGGCCTGGCCCCATATTCTTCATCTGCATCCTCATCCAAATAAATCTTTCCTGTTTTATCAAACAAACGAAAGTCTTCACCCTCAAAACGGGCTTTGCTCAGAAATTGTTCATATACACCTGCTTCTTTTAAAGCTAACTGCCCAGTATCTTCGTGAATATCCAAAGATCCACCTCTCTCCATATTTTTATCATCGGGTTCACGTTCATAAATCGTCGCTTTTATTCCGTTACGCTGTAAAATCAGGGCTAACATCAAGCCGCCCGGACCGCCACCGATGATCGCAATTGACTTTTCTTGCAATGTCATGATCCAAAACTCCTTTCCAAAAAAATTAGTTAACCTTATAAAATAATAAGAGCACCTAATTTGTTTTGTCAATGAATAAATTCCTATTATTCAGGATACTGGATAAACAGATGGGTATAAACTTTCTGGTCAATGTTTTTTAAAATCCCCTGATAAATTCTCCGCTGAAACGATTTTTCCCCATACCATTCCTAACTTCAGGTCAAATCTTTTAACTGCAAAACTTGATAAAGTGATCCCAATCATTGTCACTCATATAAAAACCATCTGCTCTTTTCTCATATTTAATGCCCTTTTCATCCATACATTTTACCATTCGGCGAAAGATCACCATGATTTTTTCGTGGTTCTGTCGATGAACAGCCAACCATAACAAGCATTAAGAGAGATAAAGTGGAGATGGACATGAAAAGGTTTCTCATCCTAATTCCTCCCTTCAAGGATATCTTATACTAATACAAACAATAAAACTAATCAAAATTTTATTATACATAATAATTATCTGAACGAGAAGTGAATGATTCTTTTTTCGGTACGGTGACCCCTGTTTTTATATTCGGATCACCCCGACATCGAATATAATATATAAACGCTGATAGAGAAAGGAGCGGTCCCATGCTGGCGACTTTAAAAACCGTTCTGGTTGGAAAGACAAAAACCTTTCTTTTTCCTCCTGAGGGAAAACCGTGGCACAGCGCAATTAACAAAACAGAAACAGAAGGTGCCGTCTGGCTTGGAAGGACCAAACTTGAGGGGGATGATCAAGCGGATTTGAAGCATCATGGCGGACCGGAAAAGGCAGTACTGGGTTATGCTGACTCCCATTATCCCCTTTGGCGGCAGGAATTGAACCTCAGCGATTTTACCTACGGCGCATTTGGCGAAAATTTTGTCATCACTGATCAAACGGAAGAAACCGTATGCATCGGAGATATCTATCAAATCGGAAAGGCCATCTTGCAGATTTCCCAACCGCGTATTCCATGTTGGAAACCTGCCCGCCTTTGGGGGATCGATGACCTGACCAAGCGGATGGAAACAACCGGGCGGACCGGCTGGTATTTTCGCGTTCTGCAGGAAGGGGAGGTTCAAGCCGGGGAACAAGTGAGATTGCTTGATCGCCCCCACTCCGAATGGACAGTCTCCAAATGCAATGATCTTCTCCACCATAAGAAAGGTGATCAGAAAGCGTTCCTGGAGCTGGCTGCTTGTCCCGCATTGGCTGAAAGTTGGAGGAACATGTTAACCAAGCTGGCCGCGCGCATGTGACTTCTGCCTTTACCGGAGACGGGCCTTTTTTCACGGTCCGTTATTCATGAACCAGATGTTGGTTTATATTCATCTGAATCAAAATCAGTTCGTGATCAGGGGATAATTCAAAAATGTTCATTCCGGTATTATCCTGGCTGAGACGGCGATAGTTGCTCAGCGGCATCCCCAACATACCGGCGAGATAAATACGGTTAAACGAACTGTGAGCAACCACCAAAACCGTATCATCCGGATGCTTTTGCGCAAGTTCGGCAAAAAAGGACCTGCCCCGCTCCAATACCTCACAGGCTGTTTCCCCGGTACGACCTGCCCTGAATACTGCCGGGTTCAGGCACCACATTTCCCAGGATTCAGGGTCGGTCTTTGTAAACTCCGGCCGCGTTTTCCCTTCCCACTCTCCGAAATCCACCTCAACGATTCGCTCATCGCTCCGAACCGGAAGATCATGGTGCCGGGCGATGATTTCGGCAGTCGCACGCGCGCGTTTTAAAGTGGAGGCATAAGCGGCCGTAAAAGGAACCCCTTGCAAATACTCACTCACCCATTCGGCTTGTCTTTTTCCTGTCGCGGATAAATTGAGATCCGTCCGCCCGCAGTACCGGTTACCGTCATGATTCCATTCTGTCTCTCCATGCCTCAGCAAATAGACTCTGGTCAATCCGTTCCCTCCCACCGAAACATCCTTTTGATCGATAAAAGCATGGTAAGTAACGTATTTGAAGCAACATGGCTCGCGCCGCGGCAGTATAATTTGCAGCAACCTCTTCCCCCGATAAATTCTCGATATCCCGCAGGCATAACGTTCAATAAACGCGACTCCTTCCAGCTTAGCAGCAAAAGACACGGAAGCAGAAAGGGGGTCAATCCGAAAAGGAAACATATCCGCTGTTTACCTTGCCCCCGGCATCCAACAGCCTCCCGGATGCCGATGATTATAAAGGTGACCGTGCCAAACGTCAATCTTTTGGCCGGTCACCCTTTTTACGACCAAGGTTGCGACAGTCATCGCATTTCCTTCTCCGGGATGGATCGCACCACGAGGTATTCGGGCAGCTTAGGGGATACTGCTCCAATCCGTGATATGACGCACTACCGTTTGGATCTGTGCTTGTATTTGACAACCGGCCACTTCTCCTTCCGCAGCGCGTTCATCAACTCCGGCCCTGCATGCAAGTTGTCCTCTACCAGATCCCATGGAGTCAGCGCCATCCACTGGTTCAGCGACACATCAGCAAAACGGTCACTTTTGAACATCTCCAAAAACCACAGGCTTTGATCACCGGTGTTCTGGATGTAGTGCCCGAATGCAAACGGTACGTATCCGACATCACCAGCCCGGTAATCGAAAGTGCGGGCCGTGCCATTGGCCGCGAATACCGTCATGCGTGCTGTTCCTGCGATGTAATACTGCCATTCGTCGTTATTCGGATGCCAATGCATTTCCCGCATTCCTCCCGGCTTGACTTCCACCAGAGCAGCCGCGATCCGGAGTGAAATGAGGAAGTTGGTGGAATCAGCTATGCGCACGGTTCCTCCCGGCGTTACGATTGGCTTCTGCGCGAGCAGCCGGTGTGTGAAGCTTATCGGAACTGTCCCATATGGACTTGATACCTTCTCCCTTTCCAATGGGCCGGGCACTTTTGACTGGAATATGTAACGCTGCTTCTTCGGAATATGGGCAAATGCCCTTTTCGGCACACCGAAATTTGCCGCCAGCACGTCCTTCGGTGTGTGCGCAAACCAATCGGAGATGGTGAACGTATCGAGGTCTGAGAAGTTGCCGTCATCAAAGACGAGCAGAAACTCGCATCCTTCCTCCAGCCCTTGAATCGAGTGTGGAATTCCGGGGGGGGAAAGTACCACAAATCACCCATACCGACATCGGCTATGAAATTCCGACCGTTCTGATCAACCGCAGTGATCCGCGCACGACCCCAAAGCACGAAAGCCCACTCCGCTTGTTTATGCCAATGCAACTCCCGTACCCCGCCCGGCGTCAGATACATGTTCACCCCTGCGAGCGTCGTTGCGACCGGCAACTCTCTGGCTGTTATTTGCCGGGACCAGCCGCCATGATCCAACACCATATTGGTGTCGGAAAAAGAAAACTTCAAGTTAGGGATCGTCCCGGCATCCGTGGACGGTGGAACGAGCATGTCAGGATTCTCAAGGTCGCGCATCACATCTCGCGAGCCTAAATCAACCCCACCGGCGCCATCTTTTCGGATAGGCTGTGGAGCATAAATATATGGGTAATTCTCAGGTTGTCTCACCATGAAAACTCCCCCCTTTATTTATTTAATAATTCTTATAAATTAATCTATTATGTAAATTCGCAAATATGTGGAACAGGGGTTTGATTGGATACGCATTCGGCCAAAAAGTTCAGGGGGGATCATAATCTAGCAAAACACTTTCGCTGCATGGAAATAATACGGGCCCAGACTGGCTCCATTTGGGCTTTCATCACATATGTTGGTACAAAAAATGAGGAGCAAGGAGGATCTCCATATTTTTTCATATTAAGGAACTACAGTATGAAGCGAAGCCGGAACGTCCCGATCCGGTCTACGCCAAAAAATTACAGGAAATTCTGGGCGGACAATTTGGTGAGATTACTGTCGCCATGCAATATTTGTTTCAGGGATGGAACTGTCGCTGCAAAACCAAATCGAAATACCGGGACCTGCTCTTGGATACAGGAACAGAAGAACTGGCGCATGTGGAAATGATCGCCACGATGATTGCGCGCTTGTTGGATAAAGCTCCGGTCAAAGAACAGGAAGAAGCCGCCAAAAATCCGGTGATCGAAGCAGCTATGGGGGGAATGAACCCGCAACATGTCATCGTCTCCGGTTTGGGCGCCTCCCCCACCGACAGCGTCGGTTATCCGTGAAACGCCCGCTACACCATCGCCAGCGGGAATCTGCTCGCCGATTTCCGGGCCAATCTCAACGCGGAATCTCAAGGCCGGTGTTTTATTCTTCAAAATAAAAAATCAAAACGAAATTCAGGATTTGTCGGGATCTCTTTTGCTTTGGTGAATATATCGTTTCCAGTCTCCGCTTTTTACATATAATTCCTCCGAGACTCCCCGATTCCAAAGATAAACCCAGGCGATCGCTTTTTCTCCGTTTTGCAAATTCACTTCCCTTAATCGCCGTAAATAGAGACTGCCTTCTTCATCATCCTCCTGATAATCCTCCAGCCAATCCAAATCTTTCAATACATCCCAATAGTACTCTTCTTTAATCACCATCAATTCCCCCTGAATCGTATCCTCTCCCTCAATCACGCACGGATAACTTAATTCCGTATTTACACTGTACATCTTTCCTTTCATCGCAGCCGGTATTTCGCTTGCCGTTTTATTTTGCAGAATCCGTTTATAATTTTCCAAGCCGGAACGTAATGTTCCGTAAACAAAAACAGGGATCTTTGTCATCTCATCTTTGCTCTTCATCTCATCATCTCCTTCATCACCATTACTCTACCAGACCGGCAAAAAAGAAAAAACCGGCTCCCCGATCCGAGGGTTGACGCCGGTTAAGATTCCAAACCAAGTGAGACTGAACCTATATTTTTTTTGCCTCTGTTACCTTTGCCCCATTTTCTCCGCTATAGTTTTGCTTGTATTCAACCAAGCCGATTTCGCATCCTTCCCCAATGATGACATTATTTCCCCGCACCACATCGGCCTTGATATTTTCGAGATCGAGATCATCCCCTTCAATCACTTCCGCTTTCAGGGTGTCATCAGCCAAAAGGAACAGCGACTTGATCAAGCGGTTAAAACGGGAACCGCCTTTCCTCACGCTGATCTTTTCTCCACCGATCTCCTTCGCACGGCAGGTCCCGTACAGCTTCACATCAATTGTGCCGGCGTTTAATAATCTGCCGATCGTAAAAATTCCGGAGGCCTCAAAAACTTCAGCTTCACAATCTTTCTCCACATCGATCGACCCTTTCAGCTTCAATTCCTCCACACTCAGGCAACCGTTCACTTTGGCAGCACCGGATATTTTCAAGGTTTTGCATTTCAGGTCATCGCTGCTGGATGTACCCTGGATATGAATTTCCTCAGAGTCCAACCTTCCCGAGAATTCTGCTGTTCCATTAATCGTTACTTTCTTTGCCTTTACATTCCCATCCACTTTCAGTGCACCGTTAACTTTTAAATGGCTGCACTCCAAATCTCCTGCAATCTTGCCCGTCCCACTGATTTTCACGTGATCAAACGTTCCTCCGGAAGCACTCCCGCTCCCGGAGATCACCAGGTCTCTCATCTTATCCCGTTCCACTCTGCATCCCCCGTTCTATTCCATCCTTAATCTCAATTCTTCCAAGAGATCAGCCAAACTCAAGCGCAGCAGAACATTCACTTCGGGATCAAAAAAGATCTCCGTTGCCCCCGCCAAAATAAACGCCGAAACCCCCATTTTGCGAATAAAAACGAGTTCTCCGTTTTTCCCTTTCAAGCCGCCGGCATGCAGAACCAAAGTTTTAAGCAGCAATTTCCCTTCTTCCAAGCTTATTTGCCCGCTTTGCAACGCCTTTTCCAGCACAAACAACTGAAAGATTTGATCAAAAGTGAAAACATTCTTCTCCCCGTTCTGCTCCGTAAAAATCCGGACAACCAACTCCGAAACAATGTTTCGTTTCAAACATTCTTCTTTTGACAGCGTAACTTGTTTAAGATCAGGCATAAAATGGCGGGCGATTTCATCCAGCGAAAGGTCATCCTTCATGCTTTTGATTTTGTTGATCCGCCCCAGGATCTTTTCACGTGGAAAAAATGTTTCCTGTCCGGTATAAGTAGATTTGCGGATAAACCAATCTTCCGGAATCAGATTTTTTCGTTTCCAACGGTATAGCTGGCCGTACGAAATCCCGGTCATCTCGAGCAGTTCCTTTTTGGAAATCAACTCTTGCTCCATCGCGAACACCCCCTCCGCTTTTATTGTAACATAACACTGTTACGTTGGAGAAGAGGTTTTTCATCTTTAAAAAACCTGATGCGGACGACGATAACCCTCTCGACAGGGGCTGCTCCACGATCCAGGCCCTTCATGAATCTGAAAAAAGTGAATCAGGAACAAAGCGTGACCGCCCTCGCAAGTGCAACCATTTTTTGCTATTCTGGAAGAAACCACGCTTGATTTACTAATCCGGACGGGGCTTTCCTTGGCGCCCGATTCTGATGGGGGATGCGAATGGACAAAATCATTTTCCTGGTAAATCCAAACGCCGGAAACAAAGAACTGATCACAAATGTCGATGCAGTATCCCGGCGCTTTCAAGAGATCGCCGATAAAATCGAGATTTGTCATACTTCCAGGCCGGGGGACAGTGCGAGAATTATCGGTGAACAGGGGGCATGTGCGGATCTCGTAATTGCTGTTGGCGGGGACGGAACCGTTCATGAATGCGTCAATGCGCTGGCAAAGTTAAGGAATCCGCCTTTATTCGCCATGCTGCCCGGCGGCACTTGCAACGACTTCGCCAGAACACTGGGCATCTCCCAGGACTACCGGGAAGCGGTTGAACAGATCATCCATTTAAAAGAGCGGAAAGTCGATATCGGAAAACACGGAGACCGCTATTTTCTCAACTTTTGGGGAATCGGACTCATCACGCAGGTCTCCGAAGAGATCCGTGGTGATTTAAAAGAGAAGTTTGGGCGCCTTTCCTACTATCTCAGCGCCGTGCAAACACTGAATCATCAGGAAGCGTTTGAACTGGATATCGAAGCGGATACTGCCGCTTTTAAAGGAAAAGCAACGATGGTGCTGGTTGGAAACGGCTCTTTTATCGGAGGGGTAAATGCTTACTTCCCGCAGAGCAGCGTCACCGACGGCTGGCTCGATGTCCTGATTTTCAAGGAGGTTTCCTTCAGTTCTTTCTGGTCGATGCTCACATCTTACCTGACTTCGGAAGAGCCGGAAGGAAAAGATCTGGTTTATTTTCACGCCAAAAAAGTCCGTGTAAAAACGACTCCCCCATTGAAAGTGGACTGTGACGGCGAAAAAAACAGTTATACCCCTGTAACCCTCTCCATCTTGCCCGGCCATCTGCGGATGGTGGTCGGGGATGACAAGGCCCTGAATGAGCGAAAAGGGTACCAGGATCCGTAAACCGTTAAAAAGACACGTCACTTTTGCTTTGCAACCGGCCACCATTTATTGATCATAATCGGGATAATGGTTCCACCCAACCCAAGCCCGAACGCGATCGCTCCCGAGATCAAAAAGGTTTGCGACGCCGATTGAATCGCGGCAATGTAATTGCTTTCCACCAGTTGTCTCATGGTGTGATAGGCGATCCCCCCGGGCACAAGAGGAATAATCCCGGAAACATTAAAGGCGAGAACCGGCATCCGGTAAATCCGGGCGAGACATTGGCTGATCGCTGTTACCGCAAACGAGGCCACTACCGTGGCAAAAACCTGGGCCAAATGGTTCCGGCTCGATAATCCCATATAAAGCACCCAACCGATCGCCCCGATCAGCCCGCCGGGAACCAACGCTTTTTTAGGAGCATTGAAAAGGATGCCAAAGCCTGCTGAAGCCATGAAACTGACTAAGAACGCAACGATCATTCAACATATCCCTTCCTTTTTTACGCTTACCAGACGGCAATCACCACTGCAATGCCGGTTCCGATCGCAAACGCGGTTAAAAAAGCTTCAGCTCCCCTCAGCATTCCCGAAGACAAATGGCCTTTCATGAGATCACTGACGGCATCGGTGATCAGCACACCCGGAACAAAGGGCATGACCGAGCCGATGATAATGCGGTCAACCTCTTTTCCCAATCCGAACAAAACCGCCAGTTTCGCAACCACCCCAATGAGGCAGGACGCCAGAAGTTCGGAGAAAAATCGAACAGAAACAAATCGCTTTGAAAACAAAAAAAGAAAATAACCGAGTCCCCCATCGATAAAAGCCGGCAAAAAATCCTTCCAGCTCCCCTGAAACATCAGGGTAAAACAACCGCTCACCAACGCGGCTGCCGTGATTCTCATACCGGGCGGGTAGGGCGACGAATCCCGTTCCATCTGTTTCAATTTCTCTTTCGCTTCTTCCAATGTACAAAATTCCCGGCTCACTTTTCGTGACAGATCGTTAACGAGGGTAACCCTGTGCAAATCGGTCGACCGTTTCGTTATCCGAACCAATTTGGTGTAATCCTCCGCTTGTCCCGGTTTCCTCATCGAAAGGATAATCACCGTTGGAGCCACAAAAACCTCAATCGATTCAATCCCGCCGCTCGATGCCAATCTTGCGATCGTATCTTCCACCCGATAGGTTTCCGCTCCGCTTTCCAGCAGCAACTTTCCCGCCAGCAAACAGATCTCCATCATTTCGCTTATGGAATGAGCGTGTTTCATTCGTAATCCCGCTTTCTCCCCTTTTGGTAGGATCGTTTTTCCGTTTATTGGAATCAAGTAAAGGCTCTTGCCTTGAAAGCAGGAGCCTTTCGCTCTTTTCCCGCATCCGGATCCGTTCCATCACCAACTGGCCTTTTTGACACCGGGAATTTGCCCTTTATAAGCCAATTCACGGAAGCAGATGCGGCAGAGCCCGAACTTGCGCAATACCGAATGCGGTCGTCCGCAACGTTTGCAACGCGTATAGGCGCGAACTTTGAATTTCGGTTGACGCTCGGACTTCACAATCATTGATTTTTTCGCCAACAGATTCCCTCCTTTTTTACGGAAATCAACGTGGTGATCCATCCGTATTTTGGAAAAGCCTTGTTTTATTATGTGATACAACCAAAAAATTAAAAGGAACCCTCTGTAAAAAGGCTCCTTTTAAAATATCCTCGCAGTTCAGCACTTCATCCCGTGCGCTGGGGATGGGCGCTTTCATCGATCACCTGCCATGAACCAGACTCAAAGCATAGCGCTTTTCCCGTTCCAGCAGCCCTTGTTTCACTTTTTCCCATTCCTGATTGGTAATTGAATACAACACGGCGTTTCGGATATATCCATTGTGTAGGATACGTTCATTGCGCAAAATGCCCTCTTTAACGGCACCCAGACGCTCGATCGCCGCTTGAGACCGCAGATTGCGCTCATCGGTCTTCAGCTGAACCCGGATCAATCCCAGTTCTTCAAAGCAAAATTGCAACAGCAAAAACTTGGCTTCGGAATTGACAAACGTTCTCTGATACTCCACTCCGTACCAAGTCGATCCCAGTTCGCAGCATCGTTGCTTTCCGTTCATGTTAAAAAGCCTGGTCGCTCCGGCCAGCTGGTTTGTATCCTTGATGATGACGACAAACGGTAAGGCCGTCTTTTCCAGGCGCAGTCGGATCGCTTCTGCCACCCAGTCTTCCATCTCTTTTTCCGTCCTTATCTCGGTCAGCGTATAGGTCCAGATCGACGGGTCGTTGATTTTGAAAAGCGGCTTTACATGCTCGAATTCCATCGGGACAAGCCGGATTCTTTTCCCTTCCAAAACAGGCGGATTTTCAAAGAGTGTGTCATTCATATTGTACGGCCCCTTCTATTCTTTCAGATAGGTGAATCGAACAATGTCCGAGGATCTCCCCGTCCCACTTCAGTTGCAACTCATCCCCGTTTTTAACTGCTCCCACGCCGGCCGGGGTTCCCGTATAGATGAGATCGCCGGGCCCGATGCCGAAATGGTCGGCGCAAAATGAAATGATTGTATCCAGGTCGAAAATCATGTCGCTGAGGCTGCCGCGCTGAACTTCTTCGCCATTTTTAATCAGGGAGAAAGAGCGGGCTTTGCACACTTCCGTCCCGGGAAATTCCCGAAACTCCGTGATGACGGCAGAGTTGGGAAATCCTTTGGCCAGAAGCCAGGGATGGCCTTTCTTTTTCAATTCGCTCTGTACATCGCGCAAGGTAAAATCGATGCCGAGGGCAAAACGATCCACCACATCCTCCGCTTTCATTCCCGTTTCGTACGGTTTGGCGATCTGAATGACAAACTCTGTTTCATAATGAATTTCCCCGCGGTCACCGGGCAAATCGATCACCTGCCCCCGGGCTTGGATAAGCGCATGAGTCGGTTTGGAAAAAATCATCGGAGATTTGGGAACCTCATTGCCCAGTTCCGCTGCATGCAAAACATAATTGCGGCCAACACAGTAAATATTGCGAATCGATTCCATTACCGGGACCTCTTTTCTTCTGTCATCTTTATTAAAAAAAGCAGGACTTCCCGCTTCATCTATTTTGATCAAGCGGGAAGAGTTTTCACTCAGTGTTGCTTAAAGCGCTTTGACCATTCCGCCGTCAACGAGCAGAGCCTGACCGGTAATATAGGTATTGGCGAAGGAACCGAGGAAAGCTACGGCCCTGCCGAATTCTTCAGGCAGTCCATACCGGCCGAGCGGGATTTGTCCGCTCATTTCCGCTTTCACTTCGTCAACGGATTTCCCGCTTGCTTCGGCTTTGGCCTGATCCAATTCGGCTACGCGGTCTGTGGCGATCCGTCCGGGAGCAACTGTATTGACCAAAATTTGATCCTTGGCCAGTTCCACCGACAAACTCTTCGTCAGGGCATTTACCCCGGCACGGATCGTATTGGACAAAATCAGCCCCTGGATCGGCTGTTTGATGGAGGTCGAAGTGATCGTAACAATCCTTCCGCCTCCCTTGGCCCGCATATAAGGCAAGCTGGTCCGAATGAGCCGGATCGCGCTGAGCAAATTGAGTTCAAATGCCCCCATCCATGCCTCATCGGCAAAGTCGTCAAACGTCCCTCCCGGAGGACCACCGGCATTGGTCACAAGCACATCCAGACCGTTTCCGGCCTCCGCTGCCGTCTTCACCGCCCGCTCGATATCTTCTTCCCGCGTCACATCCATTTGTACTACAGTCACTTTTTGCCCTGTCGCCAATTCAATTTCCCCCGCCGCCCGCTTCAGTTCTTCCAGGTTGCGGCTCGCGATGGTCACCTTGGCACCTTCCCGCGCAAACTCAAGTGCACTTGCCTTCCCCAGTCCTTTGCTTGCTGCTGTAACCAGAACTGATTTTCCCTTTAATCCCAAATCCATTGCTTCATTCCTCCTTCTCTTTCTAATCATAGAATGAAAAGTTATCTTCCTGCCACTCACTTATTCCCCCGTGCAGGCTTCATGGAGCAAGTCGGCGAGATGGACTGCTTTCATCCGGTTTTCCAAACCGGCCCTCCTGATCCCCAGACGCATCTGCAGCAAACAACCCGGATTGGAAGTGACCAAAATCTCCGCATCGGTTTCTCTGACCGCCTCCATTTTCCGGTCGAGCACCTTCATGGAAGTCTCATATTGGATCAAATTGTAAATACCGGCTGAACCGCAACATTCCCCGGCTCCGCATAGTTCAACCACTTCGGCCCCCGGAAGGGAGTGAAGTAACTTTCGGGGAGCGGAAATAACATTTTGTACATTTCTGAGATGGCAGGAGTCCTGATAGGTAATACGACAGGAAATCTTCTTCTTAAAGGGGAGCGGCCCGCATTCCTCCAACAGCGTACTGAGATCCCGGCACTTTGCGGCAAAGGCCTGCGCTCTTTTCGCCCATTCCGGCTCATCCGACAGCAAGTGGTGATACTCGGCCAGCATTGCTCCGCATCCTCCCGCATTGGTAACCACCCAATCGGCACCGGACCTTTCAAACGCTTCGATGTTGCGTTTGGCCAGCTTCTTGGCCTGACTGATTTTACCTGCATGAGCATGAAGCGCCCCGCAACAGGTTTGCCCTTTGGGCAGAATGGTTTCGCATCCGACTGCGGCTAACAATTCGATACTCTTTCGGTTCGTCTCAAAAAAGAGCGAGTCCATGATACAACCCGTAAAAAAAGCAACACGGGCTTTTTTCCCCTTGCGTGGAGCGAGCCTCTCTTTCCTTCCAAAAAAAGAGAGAGGAAAGGGGGCCGCAGGCAACGCCGCAGCAAACTCCCCCAAATGGTATGGCAAGAACCGGCTGAACCCCAAGACTTCAACCAATCTGGCAAACCCCGTCTTTTGGTAAAACCACAGTATCCCGCTCAGTGCTTTTAAACGGCCGGGATATGGAAACAACCACTGAAAAATGAGTTTCTCCAACCAGCGGAACAGCGGCGTTTCCGCTTTTTTCTCCTGTTTGGCCCCGTGAATCGCCTGTTTGGCGCCTTCCAAAATTACGCCGTACTTCACTTCCGCCGGACAGGCCACTTCGCAGGCACGACAGCCCAGACACAGGTCAATCGGCCCGGCCAGATGCTGCAACACATCGATTTTCCCCTCCGCCGCCGCTTTTACCAAGGCGATCCTGCCGCGGGGTGAGGCTGATTCTTTTTCCAACACCTTGTATGTCGGGCAAACCGGAAGGCAATACCCGCACTTGACACACTTGAATGTCTCATCATGAGGAAGGAGCTTTTGCCATTCATTCACTCGGTCAACACCACCCGCGTTTGACCCGGCTGCGGAAAGATTTTAAACGGATTCAAAATATTGTTCGGATCCCATGCCTGTTTGATGCGGCGCATCATATCCAGACCGGCGGGACCGAGCTCCATCTCCATAAAGGCAGGCTTCATGGTTCCGATGCCGTGCTCTCCCGACAAGGTTCCGCCCAATTCCACCGCGGCTTTGAAAATCTCTGCAACAGCTTCTTCAACCCGCTTCATCTCATCCCGATCCCTGTTGTCGGCAATAATATTGGGATGCAAATTTCCATCTCCCGCATGCCCGAACACGACCAGATGGAGCTGGTACTTTTCCCTGATTTGCCTGAGCCGCTCCAGCATCTCCGGAATTTTGCTGCGCGGCACCGTCGCATCCTCGGAGATTTTCGTCGGTTTTACCTGACTGATTGCCGGAGATACCAGCTTTCTCGCTTTCCAAAGTTCCGCCCGTTCCGCTTCATCCGCGGCCAGCCGCACCTCCCTGGCTGCATATTGCCGGCAAATTTGCGCTGCTTTTCGGATTTCCTCGTCAACCGCCGCCGGGTGCCCGTCCACTTCCAGCAGAAGAATTGCTGCTGCATCAAGCGGCAACCCCGACGGTTGATAGTTTTCCACGGCCCGGATCGAGGCTTGATCCATCATCTCCAGCTTTGCCGGAAGGATGCCGTTTTTCAGGATACCGCTGATGGCCCGCCCGGAATCGACAATCTCATCAAAAATGGCCATCAGCGCTTTACGGGCCGGAGGTTTGGGAATAAGGCGGAGAACCGCTTTGGTAATGATGCCGAGCGTTCCTTCCGAACCGACGATCAAGGAGGTGAGATCATATCCGGTTACATTTTTGACCGTCATCCCTCCGGTGCGGATGATCTCTCCCTGCGGGGTAACCACTTCCAGCCCGATAACATAATGCTTGGTCACCCCGTATTTGAGCCCGTGGGGGCCCCCGGAATTTTCGGCCAGGTTCCCACCGATTGTCGAAACGTTGGAACTGCTGGGGTCGGGCGGGTAGAAGAGCCCTGCTTTCTCCGCTTCCCTTTGCAGTTCTGCCGTCGTAATCCCCGGCTCGACGAAGGCGATTAAATTGTCCCGGTCAATCCTGAGCAATTTATTCATCCGCGTCATCGCCAGGACGATCCCGCCGGCCACGGGAAGAGGGCCGCCGCTGAGGGAAGTCCCTCCTCCCCTCGGCGTCACGGGAATTTGTTCCCGGTTGGCCAGCTTCATAATTTCCGCGATTTCCGTCGCGCTTTGTGGAAAGACGACAACATCCGGAAGATAGGTTCCAAAAGACGCATCAAACGCATAGGTGTAACGCTCATCGAGCGAAAGCAAAACTCGCTCCTCATCCGTGATGCGAATCAGCTCCTTTACAATACTTGGATCCAACCCCATCTCCTCTCCCCTCCTTCCTGCTTCCACCAAACGAAGAACCTGCCGCTTCACCCAGGCCAAAATCCTTCCACACTTGTCATATAATCAGATGTCTATTTAGTAATTTTCTATTAATAAAGCGATAATCCTATCTGTTTTTAATATTTTTTGTCCTCCGCTCAATTAAAATAGAAGTAATTTCCCCATTCGTTACGAATATATATTTGAACAGCATTAAAAGGAGGAAGTTGCATGAACAGGCTGATAAAGCTGATTTTACTCTCCGTTTTTGTAACCGGAACCATTTTCATGACCTCCATTGCCGGCGCTCATGCTGCAACAGGGGCACAAATGAAAGCCTTGTCGGAAAGCCCGAAACAGGTTGTCGCCAAAACGGTTAAGCTGGCTTCTCACGGAAAAACCATCAACAGTGAAAGATTTGGCATCGGTTCAAAAGGAACTTGCATTCAAAAGGTTTGGGGACAGCCTGATCAAGGCTCAGATGAAGCATATCTTTACTACAATGATCGAAAAATATCTTTTCAACTCGAAAACAACCGGGTCACCTGGATTACTTCTTTTGATCAAAGACTGGAGAACATCACGGTCACCGACGTAGAAGAAACAGCCGGAAAACCTGAGCAGGTCGTTTACGGGGAGGACGGGATTTACTTTCAATACAAAGAAGGAAAATATCAACTTGAATTCGTATTTTATTATGATGAAAACAATAAACCCGGAACATTCAAAGAAATTTACGTTCATAAAAAATAAATGATGTTGGCCAAACCGCCCCATTGGAAAACCGGGCGGTTTTTGTCTACGAGAGCCATACTCCGCTTCCGATTTCGATTGCCGTTAACGGAAAAGCCCATTCCCGCAAAATCGGGAACAGGCTTTTGTTTTACGTCCAAATGCGACGGCGAATGTCGAGAAAAGAATAAATGACGCTGCTTGCCAATCGCTCCGGTTCAACATCGAGGGCAATCACTTTCTTATGATTCCATCGTGTGAGCGCCTTTTTCCGTTCGGACATGAGTTCCTCCACGGCAATTTGCCGGTAGACATCCAGTTCATGATTCGGTTCTTTTTGCAAAATCTCGGTCCACTTCGGTTCCTGCATCGAAACAGTCAAAACGAGGTGGCGTTTTTTCGCCAGGGTTACCATGCGGTACAACGAATCGGCAAAAGCAACGTTTGCCGCATCGGTAAACAACGTGACCAAGGTCTGCTTTTTCAGGAAAGGGGCGGCCGCCTCCCATGCAGCCAAGTAATCCGACTCGACATCATCCGGCGCTAAATCATAGACGCCTTCAATGATTTTATTGAGATAGGCCATCCCTTTTCCCGGCGGAATCATCCGCAACATCCGGTTTGAAAAAGCGATCACACTCACTTGCTCCCCCCGGTCCAGGGCAATCGCCGCGTAGCCCAAAGCAGCTTCCAAAGCGCGATCCAAACGGGATTCCCCGTCATTCTGCACCCCCATCAGCCGTCCGCAGTCGATAAAAATCGCAACCTGTTGCCCTGTTTCCGGCTGATAGACATTACTGACCAGTTTGCCGCGCCGGGCCGTGCCCATCCAGTTGATTTGGCGCGGATCATCATCCGGACGGTATTCCCGGATATGGGAAAACTCCTGTCCCCGGCCAAAAACCCGCGCAATCGGCTGCCCTTCAGAGGCGGGCATGCTCCGGTAGAATCCCTGTTTTACCCGGCGAACCGGTTCCAAACGGGGATAAACATCGACGGCCAGCCGCGCCGGAATCCGCTCTTCATAATGAAACAACTTCCATTTGCTTTCCATGCGCACATGCAAATCGTGAAAGAAATGCTTTCCCCGGCGATGTGGCCGGGCCGTATAAACAATCGCCTGTTCTGTCTCTCTTTTCCACTCGATTTGAAATGTCCGCTGATTGACCGAAAACCCATGGGGGAAATCATCCCGCACCCACATCGTTCCGACCGCGGGAGCTGAAGCATGGAGCGACAGGCGGATCTGATTCTCTTCTCCGAGTTCAAACAGAGCCTTTGCTTCCCGTTTCCCCCCGAACTTCGGCATTTTCCTTAATTGGAGCAATTCGATCGCCACCAGCCCGAGCAGGATTCCGTTTGAAAGGAGGAAAAACAGACCGCCAAGCCCCCACCAAGCACCAAATCCGGTGATCAAAACACTGAAAAAAACCAGCCGCAGAAAGCGGGGGGCCGGGATGACCGCTCTACCTTGGAACCATTGAAGCTTCCATAATTTCTGCCAAAACATCATCCGCTTTCCATCCCTCCAGTTCCCCCTCAGGATATAAAAGGATGCGATGCCTGAGCGCCGGTTTGATCAATCTCTTTACGTCGTCCGGTGTCACAAAGGTCCGTCCGCTCATCGCAGCTTCCGCCTTGCTGAGGGACAGAATGGCTAGGCCCGCACGCGGACTGGCCCCCAGCATCACTTTGGGATGTCGGCGGGTGGCGCGCAACATTTGCAACAAATATTGAACGACCGAAGGATCAACAGATATTTGCTCCAAGTCATTACGTATCGCCAATATCTCTTCCATCCCGACGATCGGTTTCAAGGTTATTTCTTCTCTTCCCCCGATCCGGTGGCCGGCGAGCAACTGCTCCTCCTCCTTTTCCTCCGGATAATCGACAACCAGCTTGACGGCAAAGCGATCCAACTGCGCCTCGGGCAAGGAATACGTACCTTCATATTCAATCGGATTTTGTGTTGCGGCGACAAAAAAGAGTGGAGATAAGGTGTAAGTCTCCCCGTCAATTGTGATTTGTTTTTCTTCCATCGCTTCCAACAGGGCCGATTGCGTTTTCGGCGGTGTACGGTTAATTTCATCAGCAATCAGGATATCGGCAAAAATCGGGCCCTTCCGAAACGTAAACTTTCCCGATTGCATATCATACACTTTGGTTCCGGTCACATCGGAGGGCATCAGATCCGAAGTAAACTGCAGACGGGAACAGGAACAGTCGACGATTCGGGCCAGCGTCCGGACGAGCAACGTTTTTCCGAGTCCCGGAACTCCTTCCAAGAGGACATGTCCCCCGACCAAAAAGCTGGCCCACAGAAAACGGATATTCTCTTCCTGTCCGAGCACAACCTGATTGATGGCTTGCATCGCCTGTTCGCTCACCTTTTGGATGCGGTCAACGTTGATGACGTAACTCCCCACTGCTCAATCTCCTTTCTCAATTTCCGTAATGTCCGACTCCACTCCACAAAAATGTAGGAGGTCAGTTTTCGGTCTGCATCGGCTGCATCCTGAATCAGGCGGGCAATGTTTTCATAGTTTCGGCGAAATTCCGATCCCATCGCGACTTCCAGCTGATGCAGCAACTCCGCTTCCGATTCATGCCCCCGCATCCGCAGTTTTTGCAATATCGCCAAATGCAACTGCTCCTTCATAAAAAGCAGTGCTTCCATTCTCAGATTGGAACGGCGATACAATCTGGACATTGCATCAATATATTCCATCGAATCGCGTTTTTCGACCACTTGTTCCATTCGCGGAGAAGCAAATCGTTTTCCGCGGGCAAACAGCCATAAAAGTGTCAGCAAAACGATCTGCACCAGCACAAATCCGCCGTTGATCCCCAATGCGGCCAAAAAAGTGACTGCCGACGGCTCCGGGATCCCTTCATCCTGAATCGGAGGCAGCTCGTCCGTTTCCGTGGAGGGTGCTTCACCTTGTCCCAGCAAGGAGTGACTCGTTTCATCAAACCAAACCGCCTTCTGAAAGGGATTGGATACCATCCACAGCAACAGGGCAATGTGATCGGCCTTATCAATATTTTTATTTGCGATTATCGAGGGGTCCGGGACATAAACAATCCGCCCCTGACCTGACTGTTTATACCCAACCAACAGATGGTTTTGATCATCCTTCAGAACCGGAATAATTCCTTGTCTGGGAGCAATGCACGTGGCACTTTTCCAGCTCAGAAATTGAACTTCGTCCAGCCATTCCTGATGAAATTGCGGTTTTACCCTGACATACTCCTCACCGAATCGGCAGGATTGCCCCGAGAACCGGAAAGCTTTGCTCCAATCCGAATCAGGAGCAGACCATAACACCACCTGGTTTCCCCGGCTCACCCAGTTCAGCAATGCGCGGAGGCGCTCCGGATTCGGTTTATTTGTTTGCGGATTGACAAACATCAACGTATTTCCGGAACCGGAGGGCAGGTTATTTTCGGTTTCCAGCGGTTTCGCCGGAACACCCCGTTCAGACAAAAACTCCGACAATGCTTTTACCCCTGTCGGTTCCGGGTTTTGCGAAGACCAAGGAACTTTTTCCGCGACATTCGACCACTCAAGCCAGATCAGACCGGCGAGGAAGCAGGCAATGATGGCCAAGACGATTCCAATCCCGATTTTATTCTTCCGCATCTTTGTTCCCACTCTCTGCAAACTTCATCGCACCTTCTAAATAGCGCTCATATTCAGCCGGTTCAATCCGCATGTGTCCATACCAGATTTCATCAAACCGCTGGCTCAGCCGGCAAAAAAGAGACGCTTTTTCCGGCCACGTTTGACTGATCTGATCCCGTTGTTCCCCATTGGTCTGACCGGGGAGTTCTTCCAATTTCCGCCGTTTATATGTATAAAACAACACATAATGATATAACGCGCGAACAGCGAAACGGTAATCGCCCAGACCGGCATAACGCTCTGCTTTTTCAAGCCAAGGGATCTCCTGTTCCGGAGTTTCTTCATGGACCGGTCCTTTTTTCACCCGCTTCATCCAATAGCGGAGCAAAATCCATCCAATACCGAGAACCAGACAACAGAGGAAGAGAATGAAAATTCCCAGCATCGTGTCTTCCAGCAAAGACGAATTCATCCAGCCGGGAAGGTGAAATTGCGGCAAAGTCGTGGTTTGCCTGCCGTATTCGGGCTTTGCCAAAATCTCTTCCAATTGCCGGTGGGCCTTCTCAAAATCTGCAGCGATAAACACTCACCCCCATCAAAGGTGATGCAAAATGTCATGCCCTTCTTTCTTGATTCGTTCATTCACAAAAACCAATGCCAGATAAATCGGGATCACCGGATAAAGGAAGGGCGCGATGAGCAATTGATATCCGTACACAACGGTCAAAAGCAGCCAGTCTGGCGATGACACAACGGCCACTCCGTACAGTTCCGCGGGCACGAGATAAGGAATGGAGAGGATGAAGGAAAGAATAAATATATGCAAGGCGATCATCCCCGCTGAGCCTTTTGTCAAAGACCAACTCCGCTTCAGGGACCCCAGGACCGTCCCTCCCTCTTCATGGATCACCGGGATGACAAAAGAAAATTTGGCAAAGAAATAAAGCCCCGGCACGCAAATGGCCAGGAAAGAAACAAAAGAAGCGGCTAAGACCGAAAAATCCGCATCCGCGCCGGATTGTGTCAAAACAGCAATCGGAACACCGATGATCCCGATGATCACCAAAAAAAGGGCAAAATAGAACAAACATAAAATCAGCTGGGCAAGCCACACTTTTCGACCGTTTCGCCAGGCGGCGCGAAACAAAAATCGGAGGCCAGCTTCCCCGCTTTGAACTGACTGATATATTGCATTTTGCAAAAATGGGTAAAGAAAAAGGAGAAAAACCAATATTTCGGCAACTTCAACGCCGATCATTTCCATTGCCGATACTGCGCTTGGAGAAACCATCTGTTTCACATCCATCCAGTTAAACCACAGGGCAAACGGCAGATTCCCCAAAAATGACAACAACCAGTACGGTTTCAGATGACGGCGCAGTATGCGGAATGCGCCATCCAACAGCTCCCGCTTCCCATATGGAGCATGGTATGAACGTTCCTTCACTGCCTCACCTCCCAACGAAAACATTATAACTGAATTCATTGCCTAAAGGTTGTGTCATACTGGAAAATTCTTTAACAGGATTGACAAAATACGCATGCTTATTTACAATTACTTTATCGCTTAAAAGCGTATAAGCTTAAAAGCAATAAAGAAAACCGTATATTTTCTCATCTGCAAGAAAAAAGTAGCCGTCAGTACGTACAGCAAACAGAGACCGGGTGGGTTGGTGCAAACCCGGGTGCCCTGCCGGTGAATTACAACTTGCCGTCAAAGATGAGGCAACCATAAAAGTGGGCAAATCAGGCGATTTGTCAAATAGGGTGGTACCGCGGAGCTTTCGTCCCTATGGTGACGGAGCTTTTTTTATTTTGTAAAGGAGTGAATGCCATGAGTTTTGTCTCACTGCAAACGAAGAAAATCCCGCCTCACCTGAAACGTTATATCGCCCGGCAAAAATATGAACGCTATACTCCGATCGATCAGGCCGTTTGGCGATATGTAATGAGGCAAAACGTTCATTTCTTCAAGGAGCGGGCTCATGCCGCATACCAGGACGGATTGGCGAAAACAGGCATTTTAATCGAACGGATTCCGCGCATTGAAGAAATGGATCAATGCCTGTCCCCGTTTGGCTGGGGCGCTGTCCCGATTGACGGCTTGATTCCCGGGGTGGCCTTTTTTGAATTTCAGGCGAACGGCTTATTGCCCATCGCCACCGACATTCGCACATTGGGGCATATCGCCTATACGCCTGCTCCGGACATTATTCATGAGGCAGCCGGACATGCACCCATTCTCAGCGATGAGACCTATGCCCGTTATGTGAAAACATTTGGGAAAATCGGTGCCAAAGCGTTGGCCAGCAGGGAAGAAAACGAGGTTTTTCAGGCAACGAGACGGTTAACCCAGGTAATGGAAAATCCTGAATCCACTCCCGATGATATCAGGAAAGCCGAACAGGAACTGCAGGAAAAACGGGCCGCCGCCACAACCGTATCAGAAGCAACGCTCATTTCCCGCTTGTACTGGTGGACAGTGGAATACGGTTTGATCGGTGATTGCGACAATCCCAAAATTTACGGCGCAGGCCTTCTCTCGTCGATCGGCGAAGGGCAGCATTGCCTTTCCGATCAGGTCAGAAAACTTCCGTTTGATTTGGAAACATGCATCGCGACGGACTATGATGTCACCAGACCGCAGCCGCAGCTGTTCGTCTGCCGGGATTTTGAGCAACTGATTGATGCGGTGGAAACATTCTCGGCGCGCATGGCTTTTCGCACAGGCGGAACGGAAGGACTGCAAAAAGCGATCGCTTCCGGCGATGTGGCAACGGTGGAGTACAACACCGGTTTACAAGTGAGCGGCGTGTTTACACACATGATCCGGGACGACAGAGGAGAAGCGGTTTACATGAAAACGACAGGACCGACCGCTCTCGCCTTTCATGGGAACGAATTACCCCGTCAGGGTACGAAACGCCATGCTTCCGGATTCGGTGCGCCGATCGGAAGAGTAGTGAAGCAAAATGGAAGCGGGGAGCCGGGAAGTACCATCGACTGGCACTGGGAAAGCGGTCTCCGGGTAACCGGCAGAGTATCAGACAGGATCGAAGAACATTCCCATCCGCTTTTGCTCACCCTGACCGACTGCACAGTCACTTACAGAGGCGAGACGCTTTTTCATCCCGATTGGGGCGAATACGATCTCGTAATTGGCCGGGAGATTGTGTCCGTGTTTGCCGGAGCTGCTGATCCTGGAAAATACTATGCCGATGAAGCAGAGCCGAAGCTGGATGAGGAACCGGTTCCTTCCTATTCTACCCTGGATCACTTATACCAGGCGGTGCGTGAAATCCGCGAAGGCAAAACATCGGTTGAGGCGTTGCCCTCAATTGCCCGCACCCTGGATGATATCTGCCCCGGCGATTGGCTCCTCCGCCTCGAAATCCTTGAAATTTGCAGGGATAAAGGAATTTACCGCCTTCTCGCCGACCGGATCCAACATGAACTGGAACAGTTGGGGCAGGATGACCCATCTCTCCATTCCCTGATCACCAACGGAATGCGTTTGTTAAACCGGGGAAACAGTTAAGAAAATCGTGCGGAGAAAAGAAAAGACCAGATCGCGGCAAAATGATTGCCTTCCGATCTGGTCTTTTCAATTTAACGGGGCAAAATGGCTTCAAAGGCAGCGCGATCCAACCGCTTCATCAGAGCAATCGCAAATGCTTTAGCCGCTTCGATATCCTCTTTGTCCACAACTGCTGCATGAGAGTGGATATAGCGGGCGCAGATGCCGATCGCTGCCGAGGGAATCCCGATGCCCGTCTGATGCGCCCTGCCCGCGTCTGTACCACCTTGGGAGACGAAAAACTGGTATGGAATATTTTCCGATTCCGCCGTATCGAGCAAAAAGTCCCTCATCCCGGGAAGCGTGATCATGGAACGGTCGTAAAGCCGAATAACCACTCCTTTTCCAATCTTGCCAAAGCCGTCATTCACGCCCGGAATATCGCCGGCCGGTCCGGAATCGACTGCAAAGAAGATATCGGGGTCAATCAACGTGGCTGCTGTTCCTGCGCCGCGCAAACCGACTTCTTCCTGCACTGTGGCCCCGGCATAGATCACGTTCGGATGATGATTATGTTTCAAGCCGTCCAGCAGCTCCAGGACAAGGCCACAGCCGAACCGGTTATCCCAGGCCTTGCTCAGCAAGCGTTTCCCGCCTTCCATTTCCACGAACGGGAAATGGGGAACGGCAACATCCCCGGGGCGAATCCCCCATTCTCTCACTTCTTCTTCGCTTTCCGCTCCGATATCGATAAACATTTGCCCGATTTCCACCGGCTTCCGTCTTCGCTCCTCGCTCAAAAGATGAGGCG
Source organism: Thermoactinomyces sp. CICC 10521 (assembly GCF_016055135.1). Lineage (NCBI taxonomy): Bacteria > Bacillati > Bacillota > Bacilli > Caryophanales > Thermoactinomycetaceae > Thermoactinomyces > Thermoactinomyces sp. CICC 10521. The sequence goes on from NZ_JAECVZ010000016.1 coordinate 43,937, forward strand.
GAATGGAGCCGATGATCCCCGGAATGCGCTTGCCGGAGCGGTTGATCACGTCAACGCGCTGGGCCAACATCACCTGGGACCACCAACCGCCGAGGGGTTGAAACTTCAGAAATCCTTCGCTGGTGATTTTGGTCACCATGAAGGCAACCTCATCCATATGACTGGCGACCATTACCTTGGGGCCGTTTGGATCACCTTTTTTCACCCCGAAAAGGCCGCCCAGCCGGTCCTGGATGATCTCTCCCGTATATTCGGATATGTATGAACGCATAATTTTTCTCACTTCATGCTCAAACCCCGGCGCACCGGGAGTCTGCGTTAACTTTTCAAAACGTTCCCATTGAATCGTTGCCATCCTTTACTCCTCCAACTCTATCGTTGATTCTGCCATCTCTTTCTTCCAACTTTTTCTTCCATTCCTGATAACGGCGATGAACGGTCGCACGGGACACATCATAGCCAAATCCTTTTAGTGTGGCAGCAATCTCTTCAAACGTCAGTTTCTTTTCTTTCAGGGCCACAATTTGCTCCATCGGCACTTCTTTTTTCTCTCTTCCTCCCATCCCCTGGTTTTTCAGATTTTTGGCCGGATTAAATCCTTTTTCCCGAATGGCCCGCCGCATGCCCCAGCTGATTTTCTGGTTCATCATTTTGCGCTGCAATTCTTCAACTTTGGCGATGATCGAGAGAACGGTCGATTCGCCGGCATCGAGTTCCAGTTCCCCTCCCTGTTGTTTGCAGAAGATGCGTACATTGTGACGGGACAACTGGTGAATGATCGCCAGCTTGGCTTCTCCGCGGCCGAGCCTTGTATCATCCTGAACCAGAAGCGCCTGAATTTTCTCTTTTTTGACCGCCTCCAGCATTTCATACAGCCCCCGGCGATCAAGGTCAAATCCGCTGTGCTGTTCCGCGATGGTCTGAACAGTCTCCATGTTTAATTCCCGCGCCCATTCCGATAACTCCTCGATTTGCCTTTCCAGGCTTGTTTCCTGTTCCTCTTTTTTGGTGCTGACCCTCGCATAGATCAAAGCTTTCATAAAGTAAAAACCATCATCCTCTCAAGTTCTTGCACAAAAACAGAGATTTGGGTAAAGTGTCTTAGAAGGAGTGATTCGAAATGATCGATCAACAACTGATCCAGCGCATTAATGAGCTGGCCCGCAAGAAAAAAGCAGAAGGACTGACAAACCAGGAAAAGCAGGAACAAGCCAGATTATATCAAGTCTACCTGAAAGCGATCCGCGGACAGGTCAAACAGCAGTTATCGCAAATCCGTTTCGTGGATAAGCAATGAAGCACATCATATCCATTATATAGCACGCATGATCATCATACAAATCCACCTCGTTTTTGACGGTGGATTGGCAAAAGGAGTGGAAATATTGAAACATCGGCTCGGGCCCCTGTGTTTATCGGCTGCCGCTGCCATTTGGGGAGGGATGTATGTGGTCAGCAAGGTGGTTTTGGCCTGCATTCCCTCGTGGATTTTACTGGAATGGCGATTTGTGATCGCCCTGTTCATCCTCGGGCTATGGGCTCTCCGCAAACGGGAATGGCGGGTAAAACCCGGGGATCTTTGGCTGTTTGCGCTGATCGGGCTCGTCGGCTATACAGGTTCAATCGGACTGCAGTTCATCGGCACTCACCTGTCAGGTGCGGCGATGGGATCATTGATCACCTCCGCTTCCCCTGCCCTCATCTCCCTGTTCGCATGGTGGATCTTGAAAGAAAAATTGAACTTATCCAAAACAAGTGCCCTTCTCCTCGCGACGATCGGGGTGCTGATCGTCAGCGACCTGACCGGGCTCACCGCTTCATCCCCTTCCTTTGCAGGAAATCTCGCTCTGATCGGCGCAGCGCTGACCTGGGCGCTTTACACCGTTTTATCCCGACTCAAAACCGTCACCTACACCTCTTTGACCGTTACCTTCTGGGCAAACACATTCGGGGTGATATTTACCGCACCGTTCTTCGTCTGGGAATACCGGAACCATCCGTTTACCGTTCCCCACAGTCTCTGGATCTGGATCGGCATTCTCTACATCGGCATCATCTCGACTGCTCTCGCCTTTTATCTCTGGAACAAAGGATTTGAATATGTGGATGCTGCCACCGGCTCGCTCTTTTTCTTCATCCAACCGATTGTCGGCAGTTTGCTGGGGGCATTCACCCTAGGGGAAAAACTCTCATGGAACTTCTATCTGGGGGCACTGCTCATCGCTGGCGGCATTTATCTGTCTGCACTGAAAAAATCGGATAAGCGTCACAGCCTGTCAAAAATGATGTAAAAAATTGTAGCAACTTCTCTTTTATTTTTGTTTTTTCAAAGGTTTCAATACAGTAAGATATAAAAAACATATTTCTACTAAAAACAATCCAGCGAAGGTGATACAGATGGATCTCACCCGGCCCTATCGCGTGGAAAAGGGGCAATACTATATCAGCACTGACCGGAAACGGTTGGATCTTTCCGTTATACAGCAATTTCTCAATCATCAATCCTACTGGGCGCAAAACCGCACACTGGAACAGATCAAACGTACCATAAACCACTCTCTCTGTTTTGGGCTCTATACAACAGACGGCAATCAGGCAGGATTCGCCCGTGTGGTCACCGACTATACAACTTTTGGCTACCTGGCGGATGTTTTTATTCTCCCGGAACACCGCAAACAGGGTCTGTCAAAATGGCTGCTTGAAACCATCCTCAATTGCCCCTGTTTGGCAGATATTCATCAATTTACGTTATATACAAGAGATGCGCACGGCCTGTACGCCCAATTCGGCTTTAAACGCCTGGAAGACCCGGAACGTTTCGACAAATTCATGGAATTGTTTCTTGCTCACAAGAAATTTCCGCAAACCAAAAAATCGAGGACCCTATGACGTCCTCGATTGCATTCCTGCCTTTCTCTTATTCCCCCAGCTCCTGCACCAGACGTTGGAATGTATGAAATGCCGGTTTCGGCGTGTAATCATCCCGCATAATGCCAAATTGATGAAAGAGATCATCCTTGGAACTGTCCGCATCCCGCAGGCCGAAGAGCTTATAATGAGTAATATTGAGTTCATGGCGCAATTGATAAACGGTGCGGATGATCAGCTCAAGCACTTCAGCCTGCCTTTCGTAAGTTCGGTCATGGCCGGTAAAGGGATTTTTGCCGGTGGGCCATCCGTTTTCAGCGATGTGGATCGGGATGGTGTCGGGAATTCCGGCTGTTCTGAGATTCACTTCGCGCAAACGACGCAGCAAGCGCTCTACTGAACCGGGAATCTCATCTGCGGAGAGTGGCTCTTCAAATACATCGACATAAAAATTATGGGCGACATAATCCAATGAATCTGTAAATGTCTCCCCTCCGATCCTGGCCAACTTCTCCCAGAAATCAGCAGCCGTTTTTGGGCCGTTGTCCGGTACGGAGCCAAAACCAATCTTCACTCCCACATTGGCTTTTTGTGTTTCTTCCTTTGCCGCAATAACCCCCTGCACCAACATTTGCACAATATTCGGATTTGCTCCGTCCATGAAGGTCAAATTGGGTTCATTGGTAATTTGCAGCGAAGCGATCTCGGAACCGTACTGTCTGATGATTTTCCGGATCAGCCCGAGCCAGCGCTCCATCTCTATGTCCGGAGCCAAAGAACCTACCGTCAAGTCTCCGATCAATCCCGACCGTACATATTTATCCACAATGGATAAAAGTTTCTCATCCGTGTCAGCCGGTCCTGTATAAACGAGATACATTCTGGGCAACAGTGATTTTGCCTTTCCCCGAAGACGTTTTAACGCAAGTTGAATCTGCTCATAGTCGTCCTCAGGCCCGACAGCCAAGCCGGCGGGCGTGCCGGCCACACCAAGCGGATAAATTCCGAACTTCAACCCTGGTAAATGCATTGAAAATCTCTCCTTCTCACTTGAAATTTGCCCCACATGGAACAACCTGCTCTGTTGTGGTAAACTAAGAAATCATTCCTTATTTCTCATCTGCACAAACAGTAAACATAAATTAACCTTTAACCCTTGATCAGTGCGATAAATCCCATAAAAAAATAAATAATTATTTACCATCTGATCAACTCAATCATAAATTATCGTTGACTGATTGTCAACAGAGTCAGAGGAAAGGAAGTTGAGCGGTGCCTGCCAAAACCGAACAACTCGCAGCTAATATTATTCAGCTTCTTCCTTTGCTTCAGGACAAGCTGTTCAAACCTGCATTGCAGAATGCATCAAATCTTAAAAAACAGTCCGATTTAACCCATCTGCAATTTCACATTTTGGAGGAACTGTTCCCGATTGAAGACGGAATTTCGATGACCCGATTGGCCAAAAACATCAATATTTCCAAACAGCAATTAACCCCGTTGGTCAATAAGCTCGAGGAAAAGGAATATCTCATCAAAAGGCAGGATGTCAGCGACAGGCGATATGTCAAGCTCATGTTGACTGAAAAAGGAAAAAACCTGGTGAAAACGCGGTGGGAAGATATACATTCTTTGCTGATCAACCGGATCAATCAACTTGGTGAAGATGAAAGGATTGATCTGGACTACGCAATCCACAAGCTTCTTCGCATCCTTCAAAAAATGGAGTAATCCGGCATGATCAAGAAAATTACCCCACCTGGTGCTGGCGGGGTAAACAATCATTTATCAAACGGAAAGCAATCAGCGGGGATTCCTGTCAATTATTTTCATCAAGGATCTCCACATATCCGTTGGTTCCATCCACACGGACATACTGACCATCCTTCAGAATCCGGGTCGCATTTTCCACACTGACAACGGCGGGAATGCCGTATTCCCGGGCCACGACGGAACCGTGGGTCATCATGCCCCCGACTTCCGTCACAAGTGCCTTGGCCGAATGGAACAAGGGCGTCCAACCGGGATCTGTGTAGGGAGCGACCAAGATGTCTCCTTTGTTCAGTTTTCCTTCTTCCAATCTGCGAACAACCTTGACATAGCCTTCCGCAACACCCGCGGAAGCAGGAATGCCGACCAAAGCCCCAGGCGGTGCCTGCTCGTTGCGGATGACCGCTGAAAATGTTTCCCCTTCACTGGTGATGACGAACGGAGGAGTCAGTTTTCGGTAAATCTCTTCCGATGCCTTGCGGGAACGGATCCGTTCATGAACTTCATCCTTTTTCAGGCGGTCTTCCAGCAAGGCGATCAATTCGTCCAGCCGCAAATAATAAACGTCCTCTTTCTGCTCAAACACCCCTTTTTTCACAAGGGTTTGGGCTTCTTCCAAAATGGTTTCCCGATAAAGAGAGAAATAACGAATCATGATATATTTGGGCAGTTCACGGATGCCCACTGTATTTCGGTAAAGAGAGATGAGCCGGGACATTTTTTTCGCTTTCCTGTTGCCGCAGCGCTCCTTCACCCGTTTAAGCAAGTCCTGAATCGCTTCATGGGCTTCCCGTTCTCCGTTTTTAAATTTTTCCCGGTGCTCTCCGGGGGCATTGCTTCTCATATGGCTGAGAATGGACGGGACGAGCATGGTGGGCGCTTCCCTGTAACGAACCCGTGTAATGTCGATTTCTCCGGGAGCCCTCATGCCGAATCTTTCCATGAACCGCTCCAATTCCGCCCGGAATGCGTCACCGCCTTCCACCCGGCTCAACCCCTCGTAAAACGTGCGGTCTTCTGCCTGTTCCAGGTACCGGACGACTTCGGGATAAGGTCTGGCCGCATCTGCCAAATCCCCGATCGCCAGCCCCATTTCGCTGGTGATGTTTCCGGGTGGAGACTTTTGAATGGAGGGGCTCAATTCTTCTCCCAGCCATTTTTTCAGTTTTCTATTGATGACCGGCAAGGCAATGAATCCGGCATAGGTGTAGGCCAAGGGATCGACGATCGTCTCAAAAACGGCTTGATCGCGGATCAACCGAATCCGTTCCGATCCGGTGCGTTGGGACAATGCCTGTCTGAACCGGGCCAAATCCTGTTCATATGTGGCAAAGGCCTTTTTCAGCGCGAGTTGCGGATCTTCCCAATACCAAATCTGGATCAACCGGGGAATGATCTTCCGGTACAGGCCCAACATCAATTTCAATGTACCGAATGCTTTTCGCATCCCGCCCCGCTTTGGTGCCAGCTTTTGAAAATCTTCGCTTTGGATCACTTTTTTCAGCGCCACCAGGTTATCATCGGCAACCGTGCTTTTGAGAATCTTTCGTTGAACCGGCTTCAGGAACAGGAAACCGGAACAATTCCAGTAAAGACGCCCGCCCACCTCAGGAAACTGAGAGGTGACATCATCAAGGGAAATGAGCGATTGAAAAACCGAGATCCCGAGCGGCTTCATATAATCGGTCATCATTTGCGAATGGCCAACCGAAAGATAGACGCAATATTCGCCATTCTTTGACGGAGGGACCGGATAGAGGGAAGTAATCGGGCGGCTTTGGAGAATATAGAGTTCATCGCCCTTCAAACACCACTCGATATCCTGCTCGGAACCGTAATGATTTTCGATTCTTCGTCCCAGTTCCGCCAACTCCAAGATTTTGTGGTCCGGGAGCACTTGTTCCTGGCGAAGTTCAGGCGGCAGTTCACGGATTTCCGTTCCGCCCTCCTGAACCGGAAAAACCCCTTTTTCTTTTTTGGCAATCTGTTTTTGGATAATCTCATAGTCCCGGACTTTGTACAAATCTGCCGTCACAATGCCGGAAACGAGCGCCTCTCCCAAACCAAATCCGGCATCGATGGAAACGGTGCGCCGATGTCCGGTGACTGGGTCTGCCGTAAACATAATGCCGGATGCTTCCGGAAAAACCATCTGCTGAACGACGACGGACAGGAAGACGGAGCGATGGTCAAATCCGTTATTGGCCCGGTAAGTGATGGCCCGATCGGTAAACAGGGACGCCCAGCATTTTTTGACAGCGTCGAGGAGTGCTTCTTCCCCTTTTACATTCAGATATGTTTCCTGCTGCCCGGCAAATGAGGCAGTTGGGAGGTCCTCGGCGGTCGCACTGGAGCGGACGGCATAAGCGTGCTCTTTGCCCAGCGCCTCCCAAGCTCCGACGATTGCCGATTGTATTTCCTCCGTTAACGGAAGCTCAAGCAGGTGGTTGCGGATTCTCTCCCCCCACATGCGGATCTCATCAAGCTGTTCCGGTTTTAAGCGATTTAACGCGTCCAGCCATTCATCCAACTCCCCGCTTTTGGCGATAAACTGGCGATAGGCCTCTGTTGTGACGCAAAATCCGGGCGGAACAGGAAAACCCGCTTTGGCCATTTCCCCCAGATTCGCACCCTTTCCGCCGACCATCGGCAAACAGTGGCGATCGATCTCATCAAAGCGAAGAACATAGCTCATCACTATTCACGTCCCCAATCTGTATGGTTATATTCACCCAAATCACTCAGCCTGGCTGTTCAAGCCTTTTCGCTGGTTCGGTAAACGCCGTATTTGAGGATATCGAGCATCTGTTTGTAATCATTAAACAACTCTTCCCATTGATCGAGGCCCTTCCCGGGCTGTTCCAAAGCCTGTTTCACCAGTTGCTGGGCAATGGCATTCAAGCTTAAAAAGATCAGGTAAATCGCTTTTTCCACATCCAGATCCTCGCGGAATTTCGAGCAATCGACTCCCTCCATCAGAAACGGCATGGCAATCTTTTGGAAATAAGCGATGCTTTGCTCCGCCTCGCGCGGGAACTTTGCCAAAATCTCGTTGTAAGCCGAAAGCAAAAAAGAGTAAAGAAGCGGTTGTTGCAAAAAATAACGATACTTGATTTCTCCCAGATACAGGATCCGGTCGAAAATGTCATCCGGCCAGTCCGCTGATGCCGGAACCACCTCCTTCATTTGACTGATATACTGCTGCACACAATGGTCAAAGGTAGCCAGGAAAAGATGTTTCTTGCTGCCAAAGTAGTGAAACAGCAGTCCTTTGGAAATGTCGGCTTCCTGGATGATCCGATTGGTTGATGCATTTTCATAACCGCGTTCCGCAAATTCGCGAATCGCCGCCTGAAGAATTTTTTCTCTTTTCTCTGCAGGAATCTGCTGGTAAAGATCATTCAATTTCGTATATCCCCTCCATTGACCACTTGGTCAACACGATTGATAAATCCATTTTAATTCCCATCGACCACTTGGTCAATAGGATAATTTGAGTGTTGCAGGAAAATCGGACACCGACATCGTAGTAATGAAATGGAACGAAATAAATGGAGGGATTGACATGGCCAAAGTGTTGATTCTGTCCGGCGATGCGGTCGAAGCGCTGGAGATCTTTTACCCCTATTACAGGCTGCTTGAGGAAGGACATGAAGTCACGATTGCCGCTCCGACCAAAAAGAAATTGCAAACGGTGGTCCATGATTTTGAACCGGGGATGGATACATTCACGGAAAAATTAGCATACGGTCTGGATGCGCATGCCTCCTTCTCCGAAATTAACCCGGCTGAGTATGACGGTCTTGTCATCCCTGGCGGAAGAGCGCCTGAATATATCCGGCTCGAAAAGGAAGTACCGGCCATCGTGCAACATTTTTTTGAAACAAATAAACCTGTTGCGGCTATTTGCCATGCTGCGCTCGTATTCAGCGTCGTTCCGGATAGCGTGCGCGGACGCCAGTTGACCGCCTATACCACTTGCCGTCCTGAAGTTGAAAGTGCAGGCGGACAATATATAAAGGAACCATTACATGTTGAAGGAAATTTGGTCTCCGCCCATGCATGGCCTGGTCTTCCCGGATTCATGAGGGAATTTCTGAAGAAGTTGCCATAGACATCCTTGCGGAAAAACCTGATTTTAACCTCGATCAGAGGTTGTGATCAGGTTTTTCGCATTTATTTCATTGTTTTGTGATCATTTTCCCGGATCGCTTCGTCTAATACGCTGTTTTCCGACCGGCAGAAACGGGGTTGGCGGATGAGTTGCGGGCAATCCATTTGTTGGATGAAAGACGGCACCGATCGGCTGACTTGTTTTTTTCATTTCGGATAAATTCATCCTGTTGTTGTATTTCTTATAAGAGAAAAATCTTTGTTTGTGAAGCAAACCTTTTTATAAATAAATATTTAATCTCCCGAATTAGTGGCAAACCGAAGGAAAGTTTGAAATAATAGAAGGAAGAATAACTTACTTTAAGGAGAGTGCTAGCATGAGCTTACATAAGGAATGGATTCAATTTCAAGATGGTGATCAAACGTACCGACTATACACCGCCAGGCCGGCACTGGCTGAAGGCCCGCTCCCGGCGATCATCGTCATTCAGGAAATATGGGGGACTGATGAACACATCCTGGACGTGACTGAGCGTTTTGCTAAAGCAGGTTATTTGGCCGTTTCCCCCGATTTGTTTGCCGAAAATGGACAACGTCCGCCTTCGATGACAAATGAGCGCATCACAAAGGTGAAACAGTTTCTGAATACAATTCCGCCAACGGCCTGGCACAGTCCGGAAAAGCGTGAAGCGGAGTTGAAAAAACTGCCCGAAGCGGTACGCAGCGAAATTGACGAGACGTTTCAAAATGTGTTTGGCAGCCTGGAAAAATTCCCGAAATTCATTGCTCAATTAAAAGCGACGGTTCGGTTCCTTTCTTCCGGGGAATACCGTCTCGTCAAAAAAATCGGATCCGTCGGCTTCTGCATGGGGGGTGCCCTTTCCGCTCTTTTGGCAACGGAAGTTCCGGATTTGGGCGGGGCAGTCATTTTTTACGGCCGCTTTCCGGATGAAGAAAGGATTGCCAAAATTGAATGTCCGGTCATCGGCTTTTTCGGCGAACTGGATGAGAGCATTAATGCCGGTCTGCCACAGTTTGTGGAAAACATGAAAAAAGCGCGGAAATCATTTAACTATAAAGTTTATCCGGGGGCACAACACGCTTTTTTCAATGATACACGCCCCTCTTACCACGCGGATGCCGCCCGCGATGCCTTTGCAAAAACCCTCTCGTTTTTCAATGACGTGCTCGGTCAATAAATTATTCATCCGGCCTGAGATCATTACCAATCCCAGGCTGGATGCCTTCCCACTCCTTAATCCCGTTCCCGGCTCAGATACTCGCTCGGATAAGGCTCTCCTTCGGGGTGGTGGTTTTTAAATTGGCTCAACCTCCCGTTTTTATGCTCCCCCTTTTGCACCTTTGCCGTTTGCGGATGGTTATTCTCTCCTCTTTTGCCCTGTTTGTTTTCACTCATCGCTAAATCCTCCTTTACTCAGTAATCGACCTCATTTGCTTTCACTGCCGATTCATTTTCATACCACGGATTGATATGCACCAATACTTCCTGCACGTCATCAAAACGCTCCATCACGTTCTTTTTGATGGCACGGGAGATATCGTGCCCTTCCTGAACCGTCATCTCTCCCGGAACGCCGACACGCACATCCACGAGAATATAATGCCCGTGTTCCCGGGCCCGGATCCGGTCAATGCGCTTCACTCCCGGCACGGCGGATATGATCGCGGCAAATTGATCCAATTTTTCCTGGGCCACATTGCGCTCCATCAGGATATCGACCGCTTCCCTCCCCATATGGATGGCCACTTTGAGGATCAACAGAGAAACCACAATACTGGCGAGCGGGTCCCCGTATTCCAGATAGGGAATGCGGGCTTGGCGTCCCAAAAGAGCAAGGCCGATCCCGATCGCCGCAGCCAGAGAGGAATAGACATCTGACAGATGATCATAGGCGGTGGCGATTAATCCTTTGCTGTTTACTTTCCTGCCGATCCGGATGGTGTAAATATATAAGACCAGTTTAAACAGCAATGAAAAAACGGCCGCAATCAACGAGATGGCATGAGCTTTTGGCGGAGGCAGGAACAACGCTTCGATCGACTGATAAATCATCCAGATGGCAGCCAGAAAAAGAATCACCGCCACGATCCCCGAAGCAATCACCTCCGCCTTTCCATGTCCGTAAGGATGTTCACGATCGGCCGGCATGGTTGACACGCGCATGGAACCCAGCGTGGCAGCGGAAGCGACCACATCCGAAGCATTGTGAGCTCCGTCGGCGACTAGCGAGGGACTGCGATACAACCAACCGACCATAAATTTAACCAACGTGAGAAGAATATTGCTGACCAGGCTGACCCATGCGACAGCCATGGGAGATCTCATTCGCTTGTTCACATCATTCACCCATTTATACTCTTTACTTCTTCGCAAAAATTAAACAAAAAATCCCGGTCTCCGGTCGGGGACAATGTTTTCCGACTCCCGACGGAAAGAAAAAAGAGCGGCTCCGTGTCCGCTCTCCCGTTTATTGAAAAAATACTTGGTTGAAGCTTCTCTGTGTAAAGTTGTAAATCCGCCCGCCTTTCCGGTCAAGGAGCTGATTGGATGCGCCCTTCAATCTCCGCATGGAAAGGTTGCGGCAATTGTTTGATATATTGAATCAGAGCATCCAAATCAGTTGGTCCGATCACGACATTTTTCCCGCCGGTGAAAACCGTAAATCTGTCTCCCCCGCTTGCCAGAAAATTGTTGGTCGTGACGGTGTAGGTCTGGTTCAAATCGATCGGTGTACCGTCCGCTCCCGTCATGGAAACGATCCGGTCATCAGCCGGGCGGCTGGGATCCCAACGGTATTTCAAACCGGATATCTGCAACATATGGACGCGGTCGGGATCCTGGAATTGTTGATTGAGCAGTTGCTTGATCTGTTCTCCGGTCAATTCCATTTTCTCCAATTGGTTTCCGAAAGGCTGTGTTGTGTACAAATCGCCCCATGTCACATCCCCGGCAGGCAAATCTGCACGAATCCCCCCCGGGTTCATAAAGGCAAAGTCGGTATTCATGGCCGCACGTTGCGCATCGGCAATCAAGTTGCCCAGCGCCGACTCCCCTGCCTCATTTTGCGTCCGTGTGATGGCGGCAGCTGTCTTCCCGATCACCTGGTTGATCAGCGGACCCACTTTTTTCTCCGCCTCCGCTACCATTTTGGCTACCTGAGGATCGGGTTTGATTCTCTCCTGGTACGTAGTAACGATTTCCCCATGTTTGCTTGTCACATCTTTACTGCGGCGATCAATCGTCAAATCCACATCAGAAAAAGCAGTCCCATAACTGTAAGCTTGTACAATTAATTTTCCGGCAACGGTTCCGTTCAGATAAGTGTGGGTATGACCGGCAAAGATCACATCCACTTCCGGATCGATTTTCCGGGCAATATCTGCAATCGGCCCTTCAATCTTTCCTGTATCCCGGTTTTGATTTCCGCCTTCATGAGCCAGGACGATGATGGTATGAACTCCTTTTTGCTTCAAAACTTTTACCCAGCGATTGACAGCGGTCGCTTCATCGATAAATTCCACATCTTTGACGTGATCCGAAATGACGATCGAGGGAGTCGTCCTGGACACCACCCCGATAAAACCAATCGGTATTCCTTTGACACGTTTGATGGTGTATGGAGGAAGAATGGGTTGATGTGTCTGTTTATCCAAAACATTTGCACAGGTGTAAGGAAAGGAAGCCCCTTCAAAATCCCCGGTTTTCTCATGGTATCCCCCGTAGATCAGCCGCATCATTTCCGGGATGCCCTCGTCGAATTCGTGATTTCCGACGGTTCCTGCATCAAACCCCAAAGCGTTCAGGATCCGGATTGTCGGCTCATCCTGCAAAAGAGCGGATACAGGTGCGCTGGCTCCCACCATATCACCGGCTTGAACCAGCAGTGTATTCGGGTTTTCCTGCTCCCGCTTTTTCAGGTAAGCAGCCAGAACTGCGGCCGTGCCGACGGGTTTGCCGTCCACCATGTTCGTCTTATCCAACTGCCCGTGGAAATCATTGATGCCGAGCAATTGAACATGCAAGGAATGAGGCTCTTTCGCCGGGAATCGAAAAGCGGTCATAAGTGAAATTGAGCCAATGGCCAAAACCATCGACAGCAAAATCCGCCATGTTTTCATTCGCAGCATATTTCTCCCTCCCCTGAATTCATAAAAAATAAGAATAGTTTCATACATTCATTAATATTTTAAATTAATAAGAAAAGTAAAGCAAAATCGCAAATGTGCTAATACATCTTTACTTTGCCGCAGATCGAAAGGTTCAAAAATAAATTGACAGTGCATGAAGAATGTGCTAAAATCCAAAAACAGTCAAACAGGAGAAAGGTGGTATTAATCTCAATCATGGGCCATCTGTTTGTATTCTAGGTTCTCTTCAGGCAAAGAGAAGAAGGTGAATGCAGACACTGCTTGCATAAAAGCAACCGGGGATTGGAAAGCGGTCTTCAAACCCTTTCCGATGCTCTCTTTGAATGTGCCCATGTATTGAAATCTTTTGTCCAGTCAGATTCCTCCCTTTCTCGTCCGGAACGGAATTTGCCTGATTAGCCGTGGGTGCAACTGCATTCACGGCTTTTTGCATGAAGAGGCGAAACGAAAAGGAACTGTCATGATTCAAGGATCAAGGGGGAATATCGATGCCCGTTCAATCGACGCAAAACAGTCCCAATCGGTCAGATTTATTGAAAAACCGGTTTGTTCAGGTCATCCTGTTGTCCGGGTTGCTTTTGCAAATTGGCATATGGGTTCGGAATTTCGCGGTATTGCTGTTTGTGATGGACAAAACCCACGGAGATGCGTTTGCCATCTCGATGATCTCTGTGGCCGAATTTGCCCCGATCTTTATCTTTTCATTTATCGGCGGCACTTTCGCCGACCGCTGGCGCCCCAAAAGGACCATGATCTGGTGCGATTTTTTAAGTGCGGCATCCATTTTTGCCGTGTTGCTGACACTCGTGTTTGGCACCTGGAGAGCCGTCTTTTTTGCCACGCTCGTATCGGCGATTTTATCCCAATTTTCCCAGCCGTCAGGGATGAAGCTGTTTAAGATGCATGTGCCCGGCGAACTGATTCAGATGGGAATGTCGATTTACCAAACCATGTTTGCCGTCTTCATGATTCTGGGCCCTGCATTGGGCACCTTCGTTTATCAGCAATGGGGGATCGTCGTGGCGATCGGCATTATGGGAATCTGCTTCCTGCTGTCAGCCTGCGTGCTATTCCTCCTCCCGCCGGACCGCGCGATGGAAGACGGGAATAAAACAGAAACATCCCTGCTCAAGGAAATGATGGATGGTGTTCGGTATGTATTGTCCAAACGGACGCTCACACTACTGGGAGCCTGCTTTCTGGCGGCCGGATTGGCGCTGGGCCTGATCCAGCCGATGGGGATCTTCCTCGTCACGGAACAATTGGGCTTGCCGAAAGAACAACTGCAATGGTTAATGACCGCCAGCGGATTGGGCATGATTCTCGGCGGCGGTGTCGCCATGAGCCAGTCCAAGACGGTTGCGCCCCAGAGATTATTGATGCTGGGCATGCTGATCAGTGCATTGGGCATGGCCGTTTCGGGATGGTCGACCATCTTGTGGCTGACGTTGCTGGTCCAATTTATTTCCGGGCTGGTGTTACCGATGATCCAGATCGGGATCAACACGATGATTTTGCAGAATTCCGATGAATCCTTCGTCGGCCGGGTCAACGGGATTTTGAGTCCCCTCTTCACCGGGGCGATGGTGGTCACCATGAGCATCGCCGGTTCGCTTAAAAACATGTGGTCGGTCGTGGTGATGTATGAAATCGCAGCCATTCTGTTTATCGCAGGTGCACTCACGATTCTCCCCCTCTACCGGCTGCCGGCCAACCCGTCTCCGGAAGGCTCGTCCACGCCGGAAACCAATTGAGAGGGCCCGCATCCGCGGCAACAGAGAATATACAACTTGACGGACTCGGTATTGACTTTATACCGTCCGCCTGTTTACGATGTGCAATGTATTCCAAATCGATATTTTGGGAGGACTATTAAAAAGATGTATCATGTCAGACTGCGATTCCCAACTTTGAACAAGTAATTTCATACGTTCAAAGGCTCTGCTTGTGTTTGCAGAGTAAACGGGATCAGTCTGCCCTTTTTTAAGTCTTCGTTTTTGCATAGAGAAGTCTAATATGAAGAAAGGCAGAGCCGGATCTGCCTTTCTTTTTTAATGTGATAACGAACTTTTCCTGAACAGACGAAGGTTTCTCATCGCTATTTCTCTCTTCAACCCGTACAGGGATAAAGACAGATTCTCCCTTTACTCTCAATCACAGGCAGCCGGTCTGTGATTTTTTCTTTTGAAGGGAAGAGAGTCTGATGAAAAAAGATCGTAAATCCCGCCGGGGGAAAATAACCCGGGGAGAACCTCCCAATTTTCTTGGACAACATTTAATGATTAATAAAAAGTTGCTCAAAGAAATGGTAGAAATGACGAATATCAGCGAGACAGACACCGTTTTGGAATTGGGGGCCGGAAAAGGAGCATTGACAACCGTCCTCAATCAACGGGCCGGAAAGGTACTGGCGGTAGAATATGATGCCAGGTTTGTCGATGTCCTGAAACGAAAAACAGCGCAAAATCCAAATACCAAAATCATTCATCAAGACATTTTGAAAATTCACCTGCCAAAAAAACCGTTTGTGGTTGTGTCCAATATTCCATATTCCATTACGACGCCTATTTTAAAAATGCTGCTTAACAATCCTTCAAACAGCCTGCAAAGAGGGATCATCGTGATGGAAAAAGGAGCAGCCAAGCGATTCACATCAACATTCATAAAAAACTCCTATGTTTTGGCTTGGAGAATGTGGTTTGATCTCCGTTTCATCAAAGAGATTTCCCGAGAAAATTTTTCTCCTCCGCCAAGCGTCGATTCCGCCATGGTCATGATCACGAGAAAAAAGCAACCCATTATCGCAAAGAAAGACCATTCCGCTTTTTTGGGACTTGCAGACTATGCGCTCAGAGAACCGAAAGCGGCAGTCGAAACCGCGTTAAGAGGCATATTCACACCGACGCAAATGAAGCATCTGAGAAAAAACTTGGGAATCAAAAATGAGACGTCCATCGGGTTTTTAACGGAATCGCAATGGGGGATTCTTTTCAATACCATGACCCGGTATGTTCAGCGTCCGCTCTGGCCAAAAATTAAAAAGAAAAAATAAATACCTCAGCCCAAAAAACAACCGGCTTCTCCTGCTATATGCGGGAAGCCGGCTATTTTCTTGCCCTCTTCTCTCGCAGAACATGCACAAATCAATTTCAATCAGTTGGTAATATTGGAAATTTTACTTTTGGCTTTTGATTTTCACTTTTTTATAATAATCATTGGGTAGTTAATTCTTTTATTTATAAATCAACTAATTTTTATTTAGGAGATGATTACTCATGTGCGGCATTACCGGTTGGATTGATTGGAAAAGGGATCTGTCAAACGAGCGTCCCGTTTTGCAAAAAATGGCCGATGCCATTCGTCACCGCGGGCCGGATGCTGAAGGTTTTTGGTTATCCCCGCGTGCGGCGCTCGCTCATCGTCGTCTGATCGTGATCGACCCTGTTGGCGGTGCGCAGCCGATGCTTTACCGGACCGGAGAGAACACCGTTGCTCTCACCTATAACGGAGAAATCTACAATTTCCGTGAATTGCGCGAGGAGTTGGAAACGCTCGGACATACCTTTCAAACCAAATCGGATACCGAAGTTTTGCTTCACGCCTATCTGGAATGGGGAGAAGATTGCATACGGCGCCTGAACGGAATTTTTGCTTTTGCCATCTGGGATGAGAGAACGCAAAAGCTGTTTTTGGGGCGGGACCATCTCGGCGTGAAACCGCTGTTCTATGCCCAGCGTGACGGCATGGTGCTGTTCGCCTCTGAACTGAAAGCGCTGTTGGCCCATCCGGAGATCCGGCCCGAAGTGGATGCCGACGGTTTGGCGGAAATTTTTGCCCTTGGCCCGATGCGCACCCCGGGAGTCGGTGTTTTTCGCGGAATCAAGGAAGTTCGTGCCGGACATGCCGTTTCCATCACCGAGGAGCAAACCCGGGTTACGCAATATTGGCAATTGAAAAGCAAACCCTTTACCGATGATGTGGAAACTGCAATCGACTATATTCGCCATCTGTTGGAAGATACGGTAAAACGGCAATTGATTTCCGACATGCCAGTCGTTTCCATGCTTTCCGGCGGTTTGGACTCCAGCGGATTGACAGCCATTGCCGCCAAGGAATTCCGCGAGTCAGGCAAAACACTGCATACATACTCAATCGACTTTGTCGGCAGTGATCAGCATTTCCAAAAGGATTTGCTGCATGTGAGTTTGGATGCACCTTATGTTCAGATGGTATCCGACTTTGTCCATTCCCGTCACCATTCGATCGTGTTGAGCCATCTTGACCTGATCGACCATCTCTCCATTCCCACGCGGGCGCGTGACCTCCCGGGAATCGGCGAAATGGAAGCATCTCTCTACCTCCTCTTTCGCGAAATGAAAAAAGAAGCAACCGTCTCTTTATCCGGTGAATCAGCCGATGAAGTGTTCAGCGGTTATCCCTGGTTCCACCAGGAAGCATTTTTAAATTCGGGAACCTTCCCTTGGAATCAGAGCATCGCCTTTTTTGCCGAAGTTTTAAATGAAGACGCAAAGGCGAAAATCAAGCCGCAGGAGTACCGTCAGGCCCGCTATGAAGAAGCGCTCAATGAGTTCGACCGCCTCGACGGAGAATCAGAAATCGCCGCCAAGCAGCGCGAAATGTCCTATCTCTTTATCACCCGTTTTCTCCCGTTTATGCTCGACCGCAAAGACCGCATGAGCATGTACACCGGCTTTGAGGTACGCGTTCCCTTCTGCGACTACAGACTGGTTGAATATTTGTGGAATGTGCCTTGGCAAGTGAAAAGTATCGGTGAGATTGAAAAAGGCATCTTGCGCCGCGCCCTCAAAGGCTATCTGCCTGAAGAAGTGCGGTGGCGCAAAAAAAGCGCATATCCGACAGCACAAGACCCCACCTATTACCGCTCGGTGCGCGAATGGATGAAAGAAGTGCTAAATGATCCCAATGCGCCGATCCTGCCGCTGATCAACAAGCAGCTGGTAGACGACATCGTCGAACATAAGTTTTCCGAAGCTCCCTTTGAAGTGGGAAAAATGATGGAATATCTGGTTCAGGTCAACTTCTGGTTGCAAGAATACCGGATCACCCTCGTTTAAAGAACATGCCCCTGTCTCCATTGCGGGAAAGGGGCATCTCTCATTTTTCCAGCAGGGCCAGCCGCACACCCAAAAGAGCATAAACAGCCGCCTTGACATAGCTGATCGATTTGGAACCCATTGATTTTTTCAACAGTTTTTCTCCCGCCATTCCGGAAAAAACAGAGACGAGGGAAAAAATCAGCAAGGCCTGGACAAAAAACAACCCGCCGAGCGTAATCATTTGCAGCGGAATTTTCCCCACAGCGGGAGAAATAAACTGGGGCAGAAACGCGAGAAAGAAAATGGACACCTTGGGATTGAGCACGTTCATCAGTATGCCGCGCTTATACAATGAGAAAAAACTCCTTTTTGGTTCAGTTGCCGATAAGCCCGACCGGCCGGTCTCCTTCAGCGACATCCAGGCCAGATACAAAAGATAGGCAGCCCCGGCATACTTCAGCAACTGAAAGGCAACCGCCGAATGATAGAGCAAAGCGGAAATCCCGACCGCCGCTGCAAAGGTATGGACGATCAAACCTGAACATAATCCAAGGGAAACAGCAATGCCATCCCGTTTTCCCTGGGAGACGCTCTGGGTGATCACAAACAGAAGATCCGGGCCGGGCAAAAGTGTCAGCGTGACCGACGCCATGAGAAAATAAAGGATATTGGCAAGTTCCACTCGCGCTCTCTCCCTTTTTTGTTTTTCTATTTGATTCGCAGGAAATCTCCCCGCCCACGCAAAAATTAATCATCTACTGCCAATTTTACAATGAATATTTGGTTATTCAAGATCTGATTAAAAAGAACAAATAAGAGAGACCGCGATTCTACGTGGCACCCCGAGAGATTCGCTGGAAGGAAATTTTGTCCTTGTTTTTTGTTTTTCTATTAAATCCCCTGCAAAATCATATCTTCCTCAAAACAGATTTCGAAATTTCGAGATTCGGCAAGTAATTAAAAATAATGAGCTTGTAATGGAAGGTTAACAAGTTATAGTTGCCAATATCCCCAAATACTCTGACTCATTCTTTTTGAAAATCTTCACGGCTTGTCAGATAATGAATTACAGGTGAATGTTTGGGAAATGTTATCGAGCAAAGTGAGATGGGTTTGGCCATCTCACTTTTATTTTTCTAACGATTATTCGGTCGTGGCTGGCATCTCCATCAAGATTGCTTAAAAAGCATCATCCTGTGGGGGCCGATTCCATTCCTGTATCGTCCCCTTCACTCCTCCAAACCACTAGCAAAAATGGCTTGAAACCAAATGGGGCTTCAAGCCATTTTATCAATCGTCGTTCGCTGCCTCCAGGCCTAAAAGGAGAAGGTATCCGTACAGGAGCCGGTTTATTATTACAAATAGTTGCTATTGTACAGAGTCGATCAGGATTTCTTTAAAATGTTGTGCTGCTTTTGACATATATCGATCTTTAACCCATACAAGCGCAGTATCTGATTTTATGTTAGGTGTAATTTCCGCATATGATAATGTTCCTTTTGGTCTTAAACGAGTCGCCAATTTTGGGACAATGGCAATCCCAACACCGGAGTCTGCCAGTGTCAGCAGTGTCGCAACATCAGGACTTTCGCAAATAATTTTTGGGTTAATGCCAAATGCTTGACAGGCCTCAATAAATTGATTAAAGATCCCTTGCCCGCCTTGTCCGTGTAAAACCATGAGAGGATACTTTTCAAGCTCCTCTATTGCAATCGTTTCCTTTTCGAAAATATTCCAATCCCTTGGTTGAACAGCAACAAGAGGTTCTGCTTGTAAGCGAACCATGGATAAATTTGTGGTTTGTAAGGGCAATCTTATTATGCCAAGCTCAATATCCCTATTCTGCAAGAGTTCCTCGACTCTGTAGGAATCTTCCACCCAAAGGTGAAAGGAAACGAGCGGATACTTTCGCTGAAAAGTTTGGATAGATCTGGGTAAGTAAGATATACAGGACATTACTGTACCTATTGACAGTTTCCCCCGAATACCGGCCCCTTGTTCCTTTACTTCCGATATCATTCCATCAACTGAATTTAAAATTTCCTTTGCTCTATGATAAAAAGTCCATCCGGCCGGAGTAAGATTTAACTTTTTGTTATTGCGTTCAATCAGCGTTACGCCAAGCTCCTCCTCCAGTGCTTTCAATTGCAGGCTAAGAGGAGGTTGAGCGATGTGCAGACGATTCGCAGCGCGTGTAATTTGTCCTTCTTCGACAATCGTTACAAAATAAAGCAGTTTCTTCAAATCCATGGCCAATCGCCTCTATCATATGTAATATATATGATTTGGATATATTATATATATTTTACTTATCTTCGAACTAGTGCTAACGTAAAAAATGTAAGTAACAAACGAAAGGTTATCCAATAGACCTACCATTTTGTAATCAATGTGCATGAGGTGATTTACGGATGGTTTACAGGGACTTGCGTTCGTTCTTGGAAAAGCTCGAAGAAGAAGGACAACTAGTGCGTATTACGCAACAGGTTTATCCTGAACCGGATTTAGGTTCAGCAGCTCGTGCAGTTAACAATCATGGAGACCAAGCTCCTGCCCTGCTTTTCAACAACATTTTCGGTTATAACAACGGACGAGTGGCATTAAACGTCCATGGTTCATGGCCCAATCATGCTCTGATGATGGGGCTTCCAAAAGACACTCCGGTTAAAGAGCAGTTTCTGGAATTCGCACGCCGTTGGAAAAACTATCCCGTTCCGGTCGAAAGAGTTGACACAGCACCCTTTCACGCCAATCAAGTAACAGAAAATATCAATCTTTTTGACATTCTCCCTTTATTCCGCTTGAATCGTGATGACTCTGGGTGTTTCATTGACAAGGCTTGCGTTATCAGCCGGGACTTAGATGATCCGGATCACTTCGGAAAGCAAAATGTAGGTATTTACAGGTTGCAGGTAAAAGGTAAAGACCGTCTTGGCATTCAGCCGATTCCTACACACGATATTGGCATTCATCTGAGAATTGCTGAAGAACGCGGGGAAAATTTACCGGTAGCCATAGCCATCGGGTGTGACCCTGTCATTACCACGATTGCAGGTTCTCCTCTGACTTATGAGCAGTCCGAATACGAAATGGCCGGTGCCATTCAAGGGGAACCCTACCGAATTGTACGCGCCAAACATTCAAACCTGGATATTCCTTGGGGAGCAGAAGTGGTATTGGAAGGGGAAATCATCGCAGGCTACCGGGAATTGGAAGGTCCGTTCGGGGAGTTTACCGGCAGCTATTCAGATGCCCGTCATCAACCTGTAATCCAGATTAAAGCCATCTACTATCGAGATAATCCCATTTTTGAAAATTTGTATTTGGGAATGTCACCGACTGAAATGGACTTTATAACCAGTATCAACACATGCGTACCCCTTTACCACCAGCTTAAAGAAGCTTTCCCCGAAGTAGAGGCCGTTAATGCCAACTTTACGCAGGGGTTAATAGCCATTATCTCCACTAAGACGCGATTTGGCGGATTTGCCAAAGCCGTGGGCATGCGTGCGATGACCACACCGCATGGATTGGGGTATTGTAAAATCGTCATTGTCGTAGACGATTTTGTCGATCCTTTCAATTTATCTCAAGTCATGTGGGCTTTATCAACCCGAGTCGCGCCCGACAAGGATTTGGTAGTCATTCCAAATGCATCAGTATTATCTCTGGACCCAAGTTCTGAGCCGCCGGGAATAACTCACAAGCTCATTATCGATGCAACTACACCGAAAGCACCGGAGAGTCGGGGAGAAGAATTCGCGCCAATAGTGGAACCACCGCGAGACACCGTAAAATGGGAAAAAATCTTAAAAGAATTAATAAACAAATAAGAGGTGATACACAGTGACTACATGCCCTCGCTGTGATTCGAATGAAACAAAGGTTTTGTGTGAGTCTCCCGTAAAAGGATGCTGGATCATGTACTCATGTCCGGTCTGTACGTTTACGTGGAGATCAACGGAGCCCGAAGCCATTACCAATCCGGAGATGTACAACCCACGATTTAAAGTGGACCCGTCCGACATGGGCAAATATCAGATTCATCCACCCATCGCCCAAAAAAGAAAAAGTTAGTGTTCTCTGACAGGTGATAGAAATGAAACTTATCGTTGCAATGACCGGCGCAACCAGGAGTATCCTCGGGATCAAATTGTTGGAGGCCTTAAAGGAATCCGGAGTGGAGACGCATTTGGTCATGTCGGAATGGGCCGAAAAAACAATGCAGATTGAAACATCTTACCGGCCCGATGAAGTAAAAAAGCTGGCTTCATACGTGTACGAGCCACATAACCAAGCATCGCGAATTTCAAGCGGCTCCTTTCGTGTCGATGGAATGGTCATTTCACCTTGCAGCATGAAAACACTCGCGGCCATCCGGATAGGGTTTGCAGACAGTTTAATTCCAAGGGCAGCAGATGTCATTTTAAAGGAGCAAAAAAAGCTGGTCATTCTTCCTCGTGAATTACCATTCAACAGGATACATCTTGAAAACATGCTGAGCCTTTCGAATGCTGGCGCTGTCATTTTACCGCCGATGCTTACGTTTTATAATAAACCTTCTACACTCGACGATGCCATCAATCATGTTGTTGCACGGACCATGGATCAGTTCGGAATTGAAAATCAGTTAACAAAAAGATGGCTCTCTCAATAGCAAAAATAAACGGGTGAAGGAGTATTTCCTTCCCCCGAATACCTAGCTCAAGCATTAGTCTCAAGTTACCGTCTGCATTGAGAAGATTCACATTACCATGGATCAACGGATACCAAAATTGGCCGTCACTACCTCTACTCTTATTATCATGCGCCCTCGCTGATCTTAGCGAGGGTTTTATTAATATTATGATAGTGATTCTGAGAAAAAAGTGAGGGGTTTTTTCCATGAAAAAATGCGTAAACAAGGGGGAACCTATCCCAAAAAGATCAGAGAGAGATTCCTCCCACTTGGATTAATCAGCTTCTCAATAAATTGGCATGTCAAATTGCCTTTGCCAGGTAATCGGCGAGCTGGTCAAAGGTTCCGGCAAAGCCTTGCTTCATTGATTCGATTCCTGCCTCATAGGTCTTACGCTCTTCCTCTGTCGCGTTTACAGGACCCCCTCGAAGGGTGATCGTGGTTTTGCCTCCATT
The DNA here is from genome assembly GCF_016055135.1 of Thermoactinomyces sp. CICC 10521. Lineage (NCBI taxonomy): Bacteria > Bacillati > Bacillota > Bacilli > Caryophanales > Thermoactinomycetaceae > Thermoactinomyces > Thermoactinomyces sp. CICC 10521. The sequence goes on from NZ_JAECVZ010000016.1 coordinate 67,069, forward strand.
CTCAAATAACGTCAGCGTATTTAATACTTCCAGCGGCCAGGTCGGGCTAAACGGGGCACGGACCGCATTGCCTTCCACATCGGAAAAGGAATTGATGAAGACAATCCTCTCCGGCGCAACGATTTCACGATAAACAAACTTGCCCCACATTTCATTCCCGTCAGGGGATGTCATGCTGTAGTGAAAGACGCCTCCCGGGCGGAGATCCAACTTGGAAACACCAAATGCGAATCCTTTCGGCCCCCACCAGTGCTTCAGATGCTCAGGCTCAGTCCACATCTTGAACACAAAATCACGTGGTGCATCGAATGTGCGTGTGATAACGAGCTCACCCTCTGCGCTGTTGTTTGTTGCATTTTTTTCATTCATTTCCATTCCTCCATTTTCGAATTGGGCAGTACCTAAGCTCCCCCTTGGCAGGACTACTTCTCTTCGCGATGGATCACTTCCTTTCTTTGCAGAACAGGAAATCATCCAAGCGGTCGAAGAAAGAGACCATTTCTCGCTCTTCCTCATTCACCCGCTCTCAATCCTTCCTTTCGAATCGCTTCACCCTCTTAAGCCGGACAGCGCTTCACCTTCATCCTGGATTGACCGGTTCTCTCCTCCTTTCCCCGAATTATCAAAGTCGGAACTCAGTCATTTCTTTTACATGGAAATAGCATATTTTGGGGTTGATCAATGACTGGAAAAGAGATTAAGTTCCATTTCCATTATGTTTATCAGTACTTTTCTTAAGGATTTTCACCGAGGCTACCAATTCACCTTGTTCGTTATGCAAACACCTGCGAAAAAAGTTCACACTTTTCCGCTGCATGAATTTGTCTATCACCCACTAGCGGGCTCATCTAGATGGTCCCGTTCGGAAGAGAAAACATCTTATGCCTTTTCGTAATGGAACCCAACCGTTCTCAACATCTCCCCCCCAAATAGTCCATATAAATTGAAAAAATCCAAATGCCCTCAGTACCCCCTAAACAAAAAATCTGTCAACCTTGACCTGTTTTTCATGTTCGGAAGGTTGACAGACTCTCTATTTTAATCTATTGATTGCTTTGTTTGTTAAAAGCATAGGCAAGGGAGAAAATATTACTGATTAAGGTCATTCGGAAGTTAGAGATCGTCAAGAATTTGTAATCATTAAGAACATTCATTTCTTCTTTGTCGAGATTAGCACCATAGACGAGGAGAGGAATCTCATCCTTCCTTTCTATGAGCAACTTTGCAATGGCGATTAATTCTTGGTCCATCGATCCATCTGCTGGCTTGACATAACGGTAAATAAGGATATCGATTTCATGATTTTCAAGCGCTTGTCGCAATTGATCACGGTCAAACAATGCCACTTTAATATGCTTAATTCCACGCCGACGGATCAGATCGACTTCTTCTGTTTTCATTTTTTCAATCTCTGCTCCAGGTCCCATGACCCAAATTCGTGAAGAAGTAAATGTTTTTTCATTCTCGATATTCTTTTTCAGCGCAACCAAATCTTGTTCAGTTTCACGAGTAAATTGTTCTAACATATCCTGATACTGCTTTTCCATCTGCGATTTCACTTTTGCCATCTGATGTTGGTAACCTTCAAGGGCCAATGCCAGTTCGTTTTTCACTTGTTTTTCAAGGGTTCGTTTTTCTTCTTCTAAGCGTTCTTTAAACTTATTATTTAGCTCTTTTTTGGTTTGATTTAATTCGGACTCCATCAGCTTTCTTAAATCGTTTTTTGTCTGACCGATACTAAAATAAATGATGGCAACTCCAGCGCCTAACAACGCGGTTTGCAAAACCAAAAAGAACTGAAACAATGTAAATAACGAGTCCCGCTCTTTCTGCACCGAATCCTGAAAACTGGTCATTTCCGCCTGTACATGATCTCGATAATTCTTTACTTCATCCTCAAGATCTTTTAAAAACTCGCGATGATCTTCCAAATCGGCAACACGACTGTTCAATTCATCCAGTGTAGGAGTCTTCTCCGGTTGCTTAGAATCTTCTGCATAAGCCAGAACAGGAAGACTTAGCAGAAAAAACAAGCAGATCAATCCCCCTACCCCATGCCGCCATTTCATATAATTACCTCCTCATCCGTACAACAAGATCCAAGCAGCAGTTTATTTTCCTTACATACTATCCATTGTAGGGAAAGAATCAATCTTTGAAAAGAATAAAAAATTTCTCGATATTTTAATAGGGAATCAGAAATAAGAATTAAAGAAAGGCAATGTCTGTCAACCTCCCGGTGATGAAAACTGAGGAGGGGTTGACAGACTTTTTATTTTATATCGGCTAAGGGTTGTTATTCAGCAAAAAAACTTTACAGAATACATAACCGATGAGGTAATCATGATCAACTACTTAGATCAATCAAATGGGGGGGAAAAGGGTCCCTGACCATCGATGAATATCTCCGCTCCGTCTGGCTCTTAGAGAAATAGTATACGGACACTAATGATGACGATTTCATCCCAAAGATATTCACAACCTTGGATGTCCAGGATTGGAAGCAACACATGCAAACCAATGAGAAATTGAGATCAGCCGCCATCAATAAAACGAATCTCCTCCCTCGTGAGGAAAACCGCCTAATGGAAAACCATTTTTTATAAAATTTATTTTAAAAAAAATATCATTTAGTATAATAGCTTGGTAAAAATCAATCAACAGGAGGGGTGTTTATGGATTCTTCCATAATGGCTTACCGTTCCGCCAACAAACGGAGCAAAGCGCTTCGCATCAGTCTGTATGCCTTTATCATCATTAATATTTTGTATCTGTTTGGATCAGTGAAGGAAATCAGTTCGTACTCCGGTTTTCCAAAAAACGCGGTTCCCAGTGCTGATGAGGTCCTGAGCGCGTCGTTTTTGACATCGCTGTCGGCCGTGTTGTATCTCATCTGTTTCATCGTCACCATCATCCTTTGGTGTTTATGGATTCGTCGTACATATCAAAATCTTTATGCGATGGGGATTCAAGGTCTCCGGCAAACTCCCGGGTGGACGGTTGGCTGGTATTTTATTCCCGTCGCCCTCATCTGGAAACCGTACGAAGGAATGAAAGATGCCTGGAATGCCTGTTCTGTTTCTGCCCCTCCATCCGGGACCAGCCTGCAAAAGTTGGCAGCTCCGTCAATCATAAAAATTTGGTGGATGCTTTGGGTGTTTTCCTCCATTTTGAGCAGATCGTCCTCCCGATTCGAGTCACGGGCGCATACGGCAGGGGAATTAACCAGTGCAGCCGTTATCGCCATTATCAATGCATTGGTCGACATCGTGCTTACGATTGTGGCTATTCAACTCGTGAAAAAACTGACGGAGAGGCAGGAAGAAAAATACCACTCTTTGGCGCCGCAACCCGCTTCGATTCCGGAAACAGAAACAAGTTCTTCTTTTACCTTCAAACAACCAGAGACCAACAATGCCGGCTCCGATTTCGGTTGATATTAACAAATGGCAAAGGCCCATTCCCGCAAAATTGGGATTGGGCCTTACTTACGTCCAGATGCGGCGGCGGATCTCCAGAAAGGAATAGATGACACTGCTCGTCACCAACCTGTCCGGTTCCACATCCAGTAAAATCACTTTTTTCCATCTTGTCAGTGCCTTTTTCCGTTCGGACATGTCCAAGATACATGCAACATCTACGGTCGTTCACTTTACCCCTTGATTTTATTGGGTTTATCCGTGCTTTTCCGAACAATCCTTGGACGATGTAATAGATCGCCCAACTTTCATTCAACTAAACTCCCAATACCTCTTGTTCCGCTTCAAGATTGAACAACTTTCAATACTATGATGGATTCAACTAAACCGGAGGTGAACTTGTGGACGTTTACGCCCGCAGCGAATTTCAATACCAAAATGGATGCAACTAAACGCGGGAAGCGGACCGGGAGATCAAAGAAGGGGAAGCCAGTGGACAGGAATTTGATTACAGTTAAAAAATCCAATCATTTTTATGTCCAAATCAAGTGAAGACATCATTGGATGAACAAAAACAGAGTAAAAGTCGAACGAAGAATCGAGGAGATTTTAAAGATCGCCAAGCAAGAACAAATGCCACCACTTCATACGAATACTCATTTGTGCTGTAAATGTGCCTATTTTGGTTTTTAATATGGAGGAAGGGAATATCAAAACAATTTTTCTATATCACATGCAATGGAAGTCTGAGACGGAAGCATAACACGGTGTCATTTGAACATGAAGATGGCCACATCTATTTAGGGCGTGTCCGGTGAATATTCTAAGATTCCATGATAAAATGGAAATTAACATAATATTTCGTAAGGGGGCATCTATGATGAGACGGCGATACGAAATTACGGATGAAGCTTGGGAAAAGATTGCTCCATTGTTACCCTCAAACGGTAAGCGTGGAGGTCAATGGAAAGACCACCGGACCATTTTAAACGGGATTCTTTGGAAGTTTGGGACAGGAGCTCCTTGGAGAGACCTCCCCGAGCGCTATGGTTCTTGGAAAACCTGCTATTATCGCTTTACTCGTTGGCAGAAGGAT
>NZ_JAECVZ010000017.1:0-70136 GCF_016055135.1 Thermoactinomyces sp. CICC 10521
AGGTCACATCAGGTTTACTTTATCTGTATATATCCTAGAAATATACAAAACCCCATTCCTTTTCCGAAGAAAAGGGGGGGGTTTGTCATCAATCTCAGCTTGTGCCGAAATCGGGCACAAGCTTTTTTTATGAACCAAAGTATTCTTTCCAGCGATCATCAACAAGTTTTTTGACTGCCGGATCAGATTCCAGTTCATCCGGATAGCCCGGTTTCATCCGGGCGTCGACTACAATGGGGAGGCGGTAATGCGGGCGGTGCTGCTTCCAATCCGACCGCGCATACAGGTCGTGGGCCGGGTCAAACCGTGTGAAGACCGTCCACAGAAACGCCGTCTGCCCCGAAGCGGCGGCAAGGTCGTCAACAAGGAATATAAACGGCCATTCCTGCAGGGCATCCCCGTATTGCTCCAGCAGATGTTCCGCCAGCCGGGGGTTTTGCTCAAACGGGTCGGCTTCCAGGACGAGCGCCCCTTTGCAGTAAACAGCCACACCTTGCACCCCTGGGAGATCGGGGCCGTGATATTCCGCGGGCAACGTGCGCCTGACCTCCCCGGTTCCAAGCAGTACCGCCTTGCTGCCGTGATTGAAGCGGCGTCCCGTGTAGTCGAGCGTATCCATTGAGGTATCATGGAAAATGAACAAGTCCGATGCAGGTTCAAACCGCTCCAAAACCGTTTCAAACAAGCGGTCAAATGCGTCGAGCGAAATGCTCCGGTCAGTCAGGATCAGGAATTTTGTCAGCGAGAGCTGCCCTTCGCCCAAAATGCGGAAAGCGTGGGCCATGATCTCCCGTTTGTAACTCTCCCTGACGATGGCCGCGGCCAATGGGTGGAAGCCGGTTTCCGCATATGTCCACAAATCGCGCACACCCGGCATCACCATGGGGAAAGCGGGGGAGAGAAGGCGCTGCAAAAATTCACCGAGATAGTAATCTTCCTGGCGTGGTTTGCCGACTACTGTCGCGGGATAGATCGCATCGCGGCGATGGCGGATCTCTTTCACATGGAAGACCGGGAACGGGTGCTCCAACGAATAGTAACCGTAGTGGTCGCCAAACGGACCTTCGGGACGGCGCTCATGTGGTGGAACCACGCCGGACAGGACGAATTCCGCTTCCGCGATATAAGGGTAACCGCCATCAGACGGTCTGACGACGGGCAGCTTTTCTCCGAGAATCAGGGAAGTTAAGAGCAGTTCGGGCAAAAATTCAGGCACAGGTGCAATCGCCGAAGCAATGAGCGCGGGCGGCCCTCCCAGATGCACCCGCACAGGCAGGGCTTGATTGTGCGATTCCGCTTCATAGTGGTGAAATCCTCCGCCCTTCTGGATCTGCCAGTGCATGCCAGTGGTTTGTTTGTCGAAAATTTGCATGCGGTACATACCGAGGTTATGCTGTCCCGTAACCGGGTGTTCCGTATACACAAGAGGCAAGGTGATAAACGGCCCTCCGTCTTCTTGCCACGAAGTGATGACGGGCAACCGGGTCAGATCCACTTCAGCTTGCTTTTGTTCCAGTACAGGTGCTTTACCGGCAGAAACGGGCTGACATCCCACTTTCATCAGGTCAAACAGGATGCGCCGTTCTTTCCACAGTGCACCAAGTGTGGGCGGCATTAAAGTATGGGCCAGGGAAACGATTTTTTTCATCAGTTGCTCCGGCCGCGGGCCAAAAGCCAGTTCCACCCGTCGGGAAGTACCAAAGAGATTGGTGACAACGGGAAACGAACTTCCTTTTACGTTGGTGAAGAGCAGGGCGGGACCTTCTTCGGCGATCACGCGCCGATGAATTTCCGCCAGCTCCAGATGCGGGTCAACGGGAGCCGCTATTTCCACAATCTCTTTTTCTTGACGCAATTGTGTAAGAAAACTTCGCAGGTTTCTGTGCAAGTCGATCATCTCTCCCGAATCAGGCATGCAGATCAAACGGATGAAAATCCGCAAGCCTGCGTCTATTCAGTGTTTGGTCAAATGCCCTGATATTTTTCGTTTCTCTGTGACAAAGATAGCATATCGGGTCAGGGAAGCCAACACATCCGGATGCGGAAAACATCAATGGCCTGTCGAAGAGATTCAGGGGTCGATAAGAAAGCACTCGAAGGAGGGACCCGCCTGTCCGAGAAACTGTGATATATTATGGTTAAGTCATCCCGGTATGGGAAATGACAGGAAGAGAGTTTTTGCCCCGCATGAAGGGAGTGTCGAACAATGAAAGTGATTGTATATTCCCGGCCGCATTGTATTGAATGCAATGTTTTGAAGCGATTTTTAAATGATTATAAAATCGAATACGAAGTACGCGATTGTGCAGAAAACCCCGCCTTTTTGGAAGATGTAAAAAAACTGGGTTTTCTGGGCGTTCCTGTTACAGTCATCGGGGATACGGCGATTCAAGGCCTGAAGCCGGACGCGATTTTAGAAGAATTAAAGAAACAAAAAGCCTAGTTTTTGAGATAACCTGCCGAAATTGGCAGGATTTTTTATTTGTTTTCTTAAAGAATTTATATATAATAAGTACACATCCGATTTTTCAAAAAAATAAAAATCGGCTTATCCGAAGAGGAGGTTTTGCCGTGCAGCTATTCCGTAAAAAGAGTATTGACGCCTCGATTCAAACGAGCCGTCAGGGAACTCAGCTCAAGAGGGAGTTAAAAGCGACTGATTTGGCCATGCTGGGGATTGGTGCCATCATCGGAACCGGGATCTTTGTTCTGACGGGTGTTGGTTCGCTGACAGCGGGTCCCGCCTTGATTTTATCTTTTGTGATCGCAGGTTTGGCCTGTTTGTTTGCAGCTTTGGCCTATGCTGAATTTTCCTCGCTGGTGCCGGTTTCCGGGTCGGTGTACACTTACAGCTATGCCACGTTGGGAGAATTTGTCGCTTGGATTATCGGATGGGATTTGGTTTTGGAATATTTGTTGGCGGTTAGTGCAGTATCGTCCGGTTGGTCCGGTTATTTCAAATCGCTGTTGGAAGGGTTCGGCATACATCTGCCTGCGGCGCTAACCAATGCACCAGGGGGATCAGTGCCCGGAGCCATCGTCAATTTGCCTGCACTTGTCATTGTCTTAATTATTACTTTTTTACTTTCAATCGGTGTAAAAGAGTCAAAATGGGTTAACAACATCATGGTTGCCATTAAGTTGATTGTCGTTGCATTATTTATAATTGTTGGAATTTTCTATGTAAAACCGGCCCATTGGTCTCCGTTCATGCCTTTTGGTTTCTCCGGAGTCGGTTTGGCTGCCGCGACCGTCTTTTTCGCCTACCTCGGTTTTGATGCTGTCACCACCGCGGCGGAGGAAACGCGTGACCCGCAAAAAGATTTGCCCAAAGGCATTTTGTGGTCGCTCGGCATCTGCACGTTCCTCTATATTATTGTGACGGCCATTCTGACGGGGATTGTGCCCTATCAAAACTTTGCCAGCCATCAAGATGCTCCGGTCGCCTTCGCGATGCAATTCGTCCATCAAAACTGGCTGGTCGGACTGATCAGCCTGGGGGCATTAGTCGGGATGTTTACCGTGATGCTGGTCATGTTGTACGGACAGATTCGCATCATCTTCTCCATGTCGCGTGATGGCTTGTTGCCCCCGATTTTTTCCCATGTTCACCAGCGATATCGTACGCCTTACGTGACCACCTGGTCATTTGGGATCTTCGCTGCGTTGCTCGGAGCTTTTGTGCCGCTTGACGAATTGGCCCAATTGGTCAATCTGGGGACGCTGGCCGCATTTGTTCTGATTTCGATCGCCGTTATGGTCCTGCGCTACAAACAGCCGGATCTGCCGCGGAAATTCAAAACGCCTTTGATGCCGTTGGTGCCGATTTTGGCGATTATCTTCTGCGTCTTTTTGATGGTTCAGCTTCACGAAGCGACATGGATTCGCTTTCTGATCTGGCTGGCAGTAGGTTTGATCATCTATTTCATCTATGGTTACCACAGCTCCAACCTGAATAAAAGAAAAAGCGATGAACAAAAAGCCGGGTAAATCACAAATGGAAAAAGCATGATGGAGGGACTTAGCCATCATGCTTTTTTTTGGTTGAGGAATGGATCGGGTGAGTGGTTTCGGAACTGGCCGAACGGTGGCGGCGTTTCTTCCGTTTCCATTTCAGATAGGCCTGCCGTTCCCATTTTTTCAGCAATGGATAGGGATCAAATGAGTAGGTGCTTTTTCCGTTGAATTTGTATATTCCATAGTGAAGGTGGGGCGGGAATTTGCCGGCAGTTCCCGGCGGCCCGTAACCGGAAGAACCGACGCTGCCGATCAGATCGCCCGGTTTGACGACATCTCCTTTTTTCAGCCCTTTGCGGAAGCCGTTCAGATGGGCGAAATAGTGATAGTTATTGTTGACGTCGCGGATTCCGATGCGCCACCCCCCATAGCGGTTCCAGCCAATCAATTCAACATAGCCGTAGCAGGTGCTCAGTACGGGCGTTCCGTAGTTGGCGAAAATATCCGTTCCTTCATGGATGCGCAGACCTCCCCAGCCGCGGCGGTCTCCCCAGGTATTGTGATACGTGTAATTATATTGAAGCGGGATCGGGAAGCGGCGTTCTTCCAGATGGAGCGTTTGGTATCTGGCGTAGATTTTCGCGATGTGCGTGATCACATCCACCGTGGTCGGATGTTTGTAATAGTCCCAGATCCGTTCGCGGATTTGTTCTTCTTTCAAACCTTTTTGCGCCAGAAAGGAAGCGACGGAGTAGAGAACATCAAGGTCATCCTGTGGATCTGCCTTGCCGTCACCGTTGGCATCCTTTCCGATTCCCTGAAAAAAGGCAATCGATTCAGGCACCCGGTCATCAGGGTCAGGATTGATCCGGCCTGCCCACAAGGAGGAGGGAACCTCAATTGAAGTGAGCCTTTTCTTTCCGCTTTTTTCTTTTTTGTTTTTGGCAGCATGTGCATTTTTCTCATATTGGTCCATGGCTGCCAGATATACCCACGGCACGCCGGTTAATGTTTCCATGGTTTCATACAGGTGAAGTTTGTCCGACGCTTCCTGATCTTTGTCCGACGCGTCAACAGAACATGGAAAAGCGGAAAACAACAAAAAAAAGCTTAGCAGGATTTTACAGCTTTTTACCATCATGACCACCGATTTTTGGTTTAAAAGGTTTTACAGATAGTTTGCCTGGCATTCATCGAAAACATTTTGGCATTTTCAGGGAGGAATTCGGAAAGGGGAGACCGACGCTCGGGACAGGATACAAAAAAGGCATGATCCTGGGGAGGTCATGCCTTCACGGGAGGAGGTTATGTTGTTTGTGCTTTGATTTTGCTTATATAGGAATTGAGTTGATCCAACATCAAAAAGGCTGCTTTGACGCCGCCGGCCGTATTCCAGATCACATCATCCACTTTAAACGCACGATGGTTTTTAACCGCCTGGAGATTGGCCCAAAGCGGATCGCTTAAAAACGTCTCTTCCTGTTTATTTCCTTTTTTGTCGCCTGTATCATAGGTGAAATAGAAGATAATGTCTCCGTCGGCTTGTGGAATTTGTTCTTTTGTGATCGTGACCGCAAAGGAATTTTTATTTTGCAGCGGCGGGCGCTGAAACCCGACATCTTTTAAAATCACGCCGGAAAAGCTGTCCAGTTGGTAGAGTCTCGTTTCCCCGGACAAAAAGCGAACCATGGAAACTTTCTGATTCAGAAGGTCTCCGGCGTTTTTCCGCACTTCGGCCACCTTTTGCTCATATTCCTTGAGGACTTTGTTGCCTTCTTTTTCTTTATTGAGCGCTTTGGCATACAGGGAGAAATTGACTTTCCAATCCCCGCGCAAGGTTTCAGCAAACACGGTCGGGGCGATTGCCGACAATTGTTCATATACCTTTTCCTGGCGCATTTTATTTCCGATGATCAAATCCGGTTTTAAACTGGCGATCGTCTCCAGATCAGGCTGGCTCTCCGTTCCGACTACAGTCACACCTGTCAGTTCTTTTGCCAGATGAGGGTACCAGGGATGGCCGGTAAAACCTTTAACCGCTCCCACCGGCTTGACTCCCAGAGCAAGGCAGGCTTCCAGACCTTCATTGGTAAGGACGACAACGCGTTTCGGATGGGTCGGGACGATGGATTGCCCCATTGCATGTTGAATCGTGCGGCCGCTCTCTTTGGTTTGATCTGATGAATCAGATGAGCTGCATCCCGCAAGCACAAGGGAAAAGAGAGCGAGTGCAAGGAACAGGGGAAGAATTGCTTTTATGGAACGCACCGAATATGCTCCTTTCGCTATTAATGATAATGATTATCATTTTCCTGATTTCTTCTTTACTATAAAAATAAAGAAGCCGGCTGTCAATTATTATGATAATGATTTTCAACCTCATTGACATCATCTTTTCCTTTTTCTAGACTTAAGTTGGTCTGGAAGAAAGAGAGGTAGTGGATATGGGGGGTTTATATACCGGGCGGTTCAAATGGACCGGACTGCTCGCCGGAGTGGTGTTGGTTGCTGTTTTGGCCATGATCAGTATCAGTGTCGGCGTTACCCGGGTTCCGCTTTCAACGGTGGTGGAGTCATTTATTCATTATCAGCCGACAAATAATGAGCATTTGATTATTCGGACAACCAGAGTTCCCCGAACGGTGTTTGCGCTCGTCGTCGGAGCAAGTCTGGCCGTGGCCGGGGCACTCATGCAAGCTTTGACGAAAAACCCGCTCGCATCACCGGCGACACTCGGGGTAAATGCCGGAGCCAGCTTATTTATTGTCGGAGGGGTGACGCTTTTTTCGATCACTGCCGTCCCGTCCTTGATGATTCTTGGCTTTATCGGGGCAGCTGTCGCGGCGGCAATCGTCTATTTTCTGGGATCCGTCGGCCGGGAGGGACTGAGTCCGTTGAAACTAACCCTGGCCGGAGCCGCAATTGCCGCTTTTTTTGCTTCGATCACACAGGGAATGTTGGTGATGAATGAAAAGGGACTGAATGAGCTGTTATTCTGGCTGACCGGCTCAGTTGAAGGACGGAGCCTGGAAAGTGCCCTGCCGATGTTTCCCTTTATGTTGGTCGGATGGTTGCTGGCGTTGTGGATGGCACCCAATATTGACATCTTGACGATGGGAGAAGATGTGGCCAGGGGACTGGGAATGAAAACTGGTTTGATCAAAGGAATCGGCGCGCTGATCGTCGTTTTGCTGGCCGGTGGCTCGGTTGCGGTGGCCGGTCCGATCGCTTTTGTCGGGCTGGTAGTTCCCCATTTTGTTCGTGCCTGGGTCGGAGCAAGCCACCGGTTCATCATTCCTTATGCCGCCGTTTACGGAGCCGCTTTGCTTATGGCGTCCGATATTGCCGGACGATTGGTGATGAATCAGCAGGAGATTCCGGTTGGGGTGATGACGGCTATTCTTGGAACCCCGTTTTTTATTTATCTTGCGGGCAGAAAGGGGAGTGAGGAAGGATGAAGCGGTACACTTCTCTCCGCCTTGGTTCGCGCTTCTCCGCCTTGATTGACTGGCGAGCCGTCTCGATCTTGTTTTTGCTTGCCGCATTCGCTTTTCTTGTCATGGTGCTCAGTGTCGGAGTAGGTCAGGTTCAGCTTTCTCCGCTCGATGTGATCCGGGTCTTTTTGGGGATCGGGTCCAAATTTGATCAATTGATCGTTGAGACATTCCGTCTGCCGCGCATCCTCCTGGCGCTGATTGCCGGAGCCTCGCTGGCCGTTTCCGGCGCTTTTTTGCAGGCGGTGATCCGAAATCCGTTGGCCTCACCAGATATGGTCGGGGTCACGGGCGGTGCCTCAGTCGGAGCGGTTACGGTGATCACTTTTTTCAGCGACCGTTCCACCAACCTTTCAGTTTCATTATTTTGGGTGCCGGCCGCATCGTTTATCGGGGCGGCTGTCATTGTGGGACTGTTGCTCTTTTTCTCCTGGGGAAAAATCTCCCCGTTCCGGCTGGTGCTCCTGGGGATCGGTTTCACGCTGGCTACCCAGGCGGCAACCAATTTCATTATTCTGATCGGTCCGCCGTTTAGTGCCTTGCAAGCGAAAACCTGGCTGACCGGAAGTATTTACGGGAGCAATTGGAACCAGGTTGCTGTTTTGCTCCCCTGGCTTGCCCTTTTGCTACCGCTGGCTTTCGTGTTTTCCCGCCATCTCAATGTTTCGCAAATGGGCGATTCGTTGGCAACAGCTCTTGGTGCCCGTCCCTCCCTCCAGCGGCTGTTGGTTTTATTGATTGCGACAGCGCTTGCCGGAGCTGCCGTATCCTTTGTCGGTACGATCGGCTTTGTCGGATTGATCGCCCCTCATGCGGCGCGCAAATTGGTCGGAGCCGCCTACGGTCTTTTGTTGCCGGCGTCGGCACTGTTGGGAGCCATCATGGTCATGGGTGCCGATTTGCTGGGGAGAACTTTATTTGCACCACTGGAAGTGCCGGCCGGTGTGCTGATAGCCGTGATCGGCGCCCCCTATTTCCTCTTTTTGCTCTATTGGAGTCGGAAAAAGTAAGAGGAAAAGGGATGATTTGGCGTAAGTTGATCTACTTTGTGGTAATATAATCTTGTTGTATTGTTTGCAGCCAAGGTACAGCGGGCGATCGTACCTGCAGTGAGGAGGGAGCATTATGGCAGAAAGCCAATCTCAGGCTAGAGAACGTAAACCGGAATGGTTAAAAATTCGTCTAAATACAAATGAAAACTATCAAGAGCTTAAAAAGATGATGCGGAGCAAAACCTTGCACACCGTATGTGAAGAGGCTCGTTGCCCCAATATTTTTGAATGCTGGGCCAATCGGACGGCCACATTCATGATCCTGGGGGACATTTGTACGCGGGCTTGCCGTTTTTGTGCCGTCAAAACCGGTCTTCCGACGGAACTGGATTGGCAGGAACCGGAGCGCGTCGCTGAGGCAGTGGAACAGATGGGGGTACGCTATGCGGTTGTGACCTCCGTTGCGCGTGACGATTTGAAAGATGGCGGCGCGGCGATCTTTGCGGCGACCATCAAGGCGATCCGCAAACGCAATCCCTTTACCAGTGTCGAAGTGTTGATCCCGGACTTCATGGGGAATTGGGATGCGCTGAAAGTGGTGATGGATGCGAAACCGGATGTGCTCAATCACAATATCGAAACCGTAAGGCGCCGCTCTGACCGCGTTCGCTCCAAGGCAAAATATGACCGTTCGCTCGAGCTTCTGAAACGGGCCAAAGAGATGCAACCGCAGATCCCGACCAAATCAAGCATCATGGTGGGAGTCGGTGAAACATTTGATGAAGTGGTTGAGGCAATGCAAGATTTGCGGGCGCATGATGTGGATATTGTCACGATCGGTCAATATTTGCAACCGACCAAAAAGCATTTGAAAATCGACCGCTATTATACGCCGGACGAATTTAAGCAGTTGAGAGAAATCGGACTGAGCATGGGCTTTTCCCATGTCGAATCGGGGCCGTTGGTGCGCAGCTCGTATCATGCGCATGAGCAAATGGCATCCGCTCAGAAAAAAGAGGAGAAAATGGCATAAAACCGACTGGCAGGTGATAATGGCAGATCATTATCGCCTGCTTTTTTTATGGAATATGGTCACACAAAAAACCAGCCTTCCAAGCCGAAAAGCTGGTTTTCCCGCTTAATCCTGCCTCGGGTTCATTTGGCTCCGCCTGTTCGGTTGTGATGATTCATTCACTTCCGGAGGGGTGGTATCGCCCATTTCCCGGAGAAGCTGTTCCAAATCCCCTCTGATCCCTTCTACATCATAATCGCTCGTCATCCGCATGCCGATGGAATTGATCTGCGACTCCAGGGTGCGGTTTTCCGTCACGTGAACCTTAAAGTAGCGGGGAGTAATACTTTCCGCAGTACGCTTTGCCTCTTTTACCGTTTTTGGATCCATGCGTCCGTTTTTCGTTTTAATCCCAAGAAATACATGATCATCTGTAACAAGTGCGGTGGCTTCCTTTACATTGGGCAAAACAGTGACCATTTGCGCGATATGCTTTGCCAGGAGGGGGCGGTCCACAAAGACATCGGGTCCTGCGGCACGACCGTTTTGATGATAATTTTCCGGTGTGTATTTGAAATATCCGATTTCGTTCTGCCCACCGCCGCGTGCATTTTCCTCACCGTTAATTTCATCATTTCGCACCATCCCGATCCGCGAATCCTGATCTTTTTCCCGGTACAGCGGTTCATGGGTTTGTTGTAATCCCTGATCTGCCTGCTGCTGGTCATCATTGTTACAGGCGGGGATGAGAAGAAGCATCGCCGCGAACAGAATTAGGTATCGTCGTTTCATCGAAGTTTCGGCACCTCCTTTTTTTAACGTGCCCAAACAACGGCAATCCATACGAAAAAGGATGAAGATGTTAACGGGAGGATATGGTAACATATAAATGTAAAATTGGAATAGAAAAGGTAGGACGTTTATGGAGCGAATTCATATAAATGGGTTGGAGTATGAACTTCTTTCCAACCATCGCAACGGTTGGAATATGGAAGCTTTTCGCAAACGGTTCAGTGAGATCCTGGAAAAATATGATTATGTCGTCGGCGATTGGGGATATGGTCAGCTGCGACTGAAAGGTTTCTTTGCCGATGATCACACCCGGGCCACAACAGAAACCAAGATCAGTTATTTACAAGAATATCTAAATGAATTTTGCAACTTCGGATGTGCCTATTTTGTGCTCAGAAAGGTGAAAAGTGCAAAGCCAGCCCGGAAGGAATAGGGCTGGCTTTTTTACGGGTTCGGTTGATCGTGTGTTGGATGGCTTCCCGGAAATTGGCGTTCAATCCCTTCATGAAATTCGCGCATTTCGTAGGTGAATTGCGGTCCGGCATGTTGACCGGGGCGCCATGGTGTGGATTTCCCCAAGCGATATGAGGTTGCCGCTCCGTAAGGGCCGTCGGGGAATTCTTCGGGCACAAGTTCGCTGCGATGCGACTCGACGGTGCCAAGTTCTTTGCTTTTATTTTGCCGGCTCATGCCTCATCTCCTCCTTCCTTTCTAACGTGCGGAAGAAAGAGGAGAAATATTCGTCAGACAACCGTATGTAAAAATTGCTTTAATTCCTCTGCTTCTGCTTCCGAAATCTGATAGACGTGTTCCAAATAACCGGGTTCTTCCAGATCATCCGGCCCGATGATGGCAAAACGGTTGGATTGCAGGTCGAGAACCAAAACTTTTCCGTAAAAGCGTTCGGTTGTCACAATGGCGAGGTCAAAACGGTTGGATTCACCGACAAAGCTGATAAAGCGGGTATGGGTTTTTTCCGATTCATCGTATAAAAACATCAGATCTTGGTTTGACATGCGAATGGCTCCTTTTTGCTCAACTTCCTTCCATTATACAATAACGATCATAACTTGTCGGTACAATCCGGACGGAAGCATTGGCAAAACCGGAAAGTGCCCCGCCACCTGCAGATCCGATGATTACGTTCACGGGGGCAATCCCGTTTTTGCGGGCTATAAAAGGCCGAAAAAGCGCGTTTTTTTCTGGCGACGCGGAAGTAACCCCTGTTCGCTGGTAGCAGCGGTCAGTCGCTGGGTAAAGGTCACATTGCGCAATTCCATTCGGAGTTGATCCTGTTTTTTGCGGACTTCGTCGAACATCTGCTGCACCTCATTGGCGGAAACGGAATCGATGCTTACGGCGACCAGTTTATGCTCCATTTCCTCCAGGGTGGTGAACAGCCCGAAGATGTGATTTTCCAGCCGGTCCATCCGGTCAAACAGCTCTTCAACCATTTCCCCGACGCTGTCGAGTGTTTCCGTGATCTGCTGCAGGGTTTCGTCCGGCAATTCCGTGTCTGTCAATTCAGACTGATCGGGTCTCAGATGAATTTTTCCCTCTTTGATCAAGTCCATGCGCACTTGCTTCATCGATTTTTGCGGTTCCGAAAGACGGTTCTGGATATCGGACAGCCGTTTCAGGCCCTCCTCAGTCAAGAGATAATGCCCTCTTTCATTCCAATCCGGTTGAATATAATCTTCAAACATATCAATCCACTTGCGAACCGTTCGAGCCGTCACTTGTAAACGTTCGGCGGCTTCTCTCGTCGAAATGCCCGCTTCCTGATTATTCATTGCCAGACAGCCCTCCTTGCAAGAATATTATTACTTTTACAACTTCGAGGGATGTAAATAAATTCCTTCTCGCTGACAAAGGAAGTCAGGAGCTGACAAAACCTGCTGTCCGGCAACAATTGTGACCACCCGCTCCACAGAAAGACCCCCTCCGCATTTGTTCCTTGGAGGGGGTACGCTTTTACTGATAGGGAAATTGTGTGCGATAGTTCGCGAATTGCTGCGCTTTTTGCGCGATCTTGCCGGCAGGCGCCGCCTCCAGTTTGTACCATCCTTTTTGATGCATCAAGTCGAATAGTTGATGCTGCGCCTGGTGAATCTCGTTTAACAGTTGCATTTGCGTCTGAAACAGTTGCGGATTGCTCGCTTCATTGACAGCGGCATTGTAACCGTATGAGATATATTTTTCCGTGGACAAGATATCGTTGATAAAGTCACGGTCGTTCATTTGCGGCCCTTTTACCTTTGGCAAACCGGTTGATTTTTGCGATGTATCGGCATTCGATTGAAACTGCATCGTCTTCCCTCCTCATCAATTCATCTGTTGGTTGGCGGCGTTCGGTTGGCTTGTTGAAGCGGCGCCGGTGGAAGATTGTATTTGCGATAACAGCATTTCATAATGGCGCTGATGCATTTGTCCGATTTGATTGATGAGTGATTGCACGGATGCATCTTGGCACAGGCCGGCATAATGGTTGCATTTTTTCATCGCCAGCAATTCCCAGGACATTTCATCGGTCAGATAATGAAGATCTTTGTCGGAAAGCTGCACCTTACTGTCCCTCCTTTTCAGATCAACAACAGCTGCTCCTTTTAGCATCTATTCTTTGCGATTGCAGGAGGGTTTATTCTGAACAGTCTTGGGCTGATGTTTCCTTTCATTCCGGACAGGCGTTATAATTTATCACGTGAAAGCATTAATGAATTTCAACAATTTGGCATCTGATTGTGTGACACTTCTCCTGCCTTATTTTCGTTGTTGTAAATGGAAAGGTCAGGTTTTACGGAAGATTGGGGGAACGCGGTGTGATTTATGATGTAAACGTAAACAGGATTAAGGAGCAATTATCCCATCTTGAGCTATGTGCAGACCTGCTGGAGCGTCTGGCTGTCGGAAAAAGGGAGCTGGAAGAGCGATTTGCCGCGGAACGGGCGCTCCATTTGGCATCTGAATGCATGATTGATGTGGGGAGTGTGATGATCGACGGATTCATCATGCGAGACCCCGGAGGATATTTCGATATTGTCGACATTTTGGAAGACGAGCGGGTGATCGATCGCGAAACCGGAAGCAAGCTCAGGAATCTGCTGTCCCTGAGGGAGCGTTTGGTTCGCCGTTACACCGAGACGGCATGGACGGATCTGATCCCGTATGTGCAGGATTCCGGCTGGTTCGCGGATTTTGCCAAACAAGTGAAAACTTATCTACAAAAGGAACTCGGTGAACAAAGTATACGATAAAAAAGGGTATAGAAGTAAAAAGGGGCTTTTTGTGGCCGAGGGAAGGTGAAGGGCATGAATGGAGCGAGTTCTACCCGCAGACAGATTATGATGATGTTAAAAACCGAGGGAGCTCTTACCGTCGGGGAAATCGCCGAGCGGTTGGGTGTTACGGAAATGGCCGTTCGCCGGCATATCAATACGCTGGAACGGGACGGTTTGATCGCGGCCAAATTGCTCCGTCAGGCGATGGGACGTCCGACGAATCAATATTATTTGACGGAAAAATCGGAGGACTGTTTTCCTAAAAGCTATTCCAATTTCACCCTGGATTTGTTGCAGGATCTCGAGGAAAATCACGGGTTGGAAATGATAGAACAAGTATTTCGCAGCCGGGAAAAACGGCTGACGGAAGAGTACCAGGCCGATTTCTCCGGCAAAAGCCTGGATGAAAAAGTGGAACTTTTGGCGAAGATCCAGGATTCCAAAGGCTATATGGTTGAAGTGAACAAACAAGAGGACGGAAGTTATCGGCTGGTGGAATACAATTGTCCCATTGCCCAAGTGGCCAACCGGTATAACCATGCCTGCAAGTGTGAGATCAATTGGTTTAAAAAGCTGCTCAATGCCGATGTCGAACGGATGGAGTGCAAGGCAAAAGGGGGACAAAACTGCATATACACCATCCGGGCACGGCAAATGGCCAAAATATGATTTTTTACGCAGCATCAGGCGGGCGGCACGTTCCTTGTGCCGTCAGCTTGATTGCGAATTGAGAAGACCATGGGGTTTGGCGCTTTTCTTTGCTCCCGGCTCCTTCGTCGAAAGGCCGCTGCTAAGCACCAATCCCCTTCTCCTTAATTGTCAACAGGCTTGCGGCACATTTCTTGTGCCGTTTTCATTTGTGGTACAATCAAATGGAAGCAACCGCGACTGTGAATTGAAATGAAGCGGGGAATGAGGTTTTTATTGCGGGAGGGAAAGAGATGCCGTCTTGGTACGAAGAAAGTTTTGGCGAAGATTATTTGATCGTATACAAACATCGCACTCGCGAAGATGCAATATGTGAAGTCGGAAAAATAAGCCGGTGGCTTCATCTGCGCGAGAATGACCTCATTCTGGACTTGTGTTGCGGAACCGGCAGACATACACTCAGCCTGGCCAAGCGTGGATACCATGTGGTGGGGCTGGATTTGTCAAAAGTTTTGCTGACTCATGCCGTGAAAGATGCCGGTGAGTTGGCGGTTCCCTTCATTCACGGGGATATGCGATATCTCCCCTTTGTCGACGAAATGTTTGACGTGGTCCTGAATTTGTTTACCTCTTTTGGCTATTTTTCCGATGATGAGGATAATCAGCAAGTGCTTCGGGAGATTGCTCGCGTATTGAAGCCGGGAGGGCGTTATCTCCTCGATTTTCTCAATAAATCATATGTGGTGCAAAATCTTGTTCCCAAATCGGAACGGGAAGAAGACGGTGTCCGCATCCGGGAGGAACGCTGGATTGACGGGGATTTTGTGTGCAAAGCGATCACGATCACGGATGAAAGTGGAACACGCCGGTATCAGGAACGAGTCAAAATGTACGATTCCGGGCAATTGGAGCAGATGCTGGAGAAAGCGGGTCTCAATGTGGAAAAAAGATATGGCAGTTTTGCCGGCGAGCCGATCCAGTCTTCCAGCAAGCGAATCATTTTAATAGGTTGTGTGAACAAATGAAGGAATATAAAGGATACTTTATTGATTTGGATGGCACGTTGTACCGGGGTACTGAATTGATCCCGGAAGCGCTCGAGTTTGTCCGCGAGCTGGACCAAAAGGGAATCCCTCATCTTTATCTGACCAACAATTCGTCCCGCACACCGGAGCAAGTTGCGGATAAGCTGCGGCAATTTGGATTTCCGGCCCGGCCCGGGCAAGTTTATACAACTGCTCTGGCGACTGCTCAATATGTGCAGGAAAACTTTCCTGATGCGCGCGTCTATGTGATCGGGGAAGAAGGACTGTTGCAGGCGCTGAAAGAGAAAGGATGCCGCATTACGGAGGAGCATCCCAATGCTGTTGTGGTCGGAATCGATCGCGGGTTTACATATGAAAAGATGAAAAAAGCTTGTTTGGCGATTCGGGCGGGGGCGACGCTGATCGGTACCAATGCGGACCGGGCCTTGCCGACAGAGGAGGGGCTTTTGCCCGGAAGCGGTTCACTGGTGGCCGGCATTTCTGCCGCAACCGGAGTGAAGCCGTTATTCATCGGGAAACCGGAGCCGATCATTCTCCGCTATGCCTTGAAAAAATTGGGGGTTGCTCCGGAAGAAGTGCTGATTGTCGGTGATAACCTGGATACGGACATCCGTGCCGGGATCGAAGGCGGAATGGACACGCTGCTGGTCTTTACGGGAATTACAACGCCCGAGATGGCGGAAAAGGCTGAGATTAAAGCAACCTACACTGCCCGAAACCTGAGGGAATGGATGAACCGGGCAAACGAAGAGAGGCGAGCGCATTGAACGATATCCGGGAAGATATTATCGAAGTTCCGTTGCCATTGCCTTTTGCATTGAAAGTGGTCAACTGTTATCTGATCAAAGGAAAAAACGGATTCACAATCATTGATACCGGCCTTCATACCGATCAGGATTTGCAGGTCTGGGAAGAAGCGCAAGCAAAGCATGGCTGGTCGTGGAACGATGTTGAAAAAATTGTGCTGACCCATTATCACCCGGATCACTACGGACTGGCGGGAACATTGCAGCAGCTGACCAATGCCCCTGTTTATCTCTCGCGAACAGACTGGGAGCAGGCTCAGTTCTTTTTCGGGCGGAAAAGCGATATGCCGGAACGGATGGCCGCTTTTTTTGCCGAACATGGCTTGACGGAAGACTGGGTGAAAAAAATCCCCGGCCACTTGCGCAGTTTTCACAGTTGGGTTGAGCCGCATCCAGAGCCGACATGGATTGCTCCGGGGGAAACGATTCGGATGGGGGATCGCGATTATCAGGTGATTCATACCCCGGGCCATGCGGACGGTCATCTCAGTTTTTATGATCCCGAACGCCAAATCATGATCGGCGGTGATTTCCTGTTGCCGAAAATTACCCCGAACATCAGTTTATGGCCGGGGGCTGATCCCAATCCCCTCGCCACTTATCTGTCCACCCTGGATAAGATGAAAAAAGTGCCGGTAAAGCGAATATTTCCGGCTCATGGCAACGCCTTTACTCATTACCGGGAGCGGATTGCCCAATTGGAAGAACACCATGAGGCGCGTCTGCAATTGATTGCGAAATACGTCCGGGACCTGGGAGAGCCGACGGCATATGATGTGTGCAAGTGCCTGTTTGGAGACCGCCTGTCCATTCACAACCTGCGGTTTGCCCTTTCCGAAACGTTGGCCCATCTGGAGTATTTGCGGGTAAAAGGGAAGATGGATCTGTTTGAAAAAGAGGGAACTAAGCGATATCGCTGCAAAGTGGATTAAGATGAAATCCTGAGTGACTCGGAGGGACGCTGGGGAACCATTGAGCGACCATCTCGGGACACAGGGAGGTCTAGGGGGGGCATACCGGCCCGTCTGGAAATGCGCTTTGACGGAAACAAACGTTGACAGAAAAGGCGGTTTCTCCATGGATGAGTGTGATCCGGAAGGAAACCGCCCCATCTGGTGGAACTTGTTGTGGATGTGCCGGTCAATCCGGCGGAGCTTGTTTGCGGTTATGGGCGAGCCGGGAGGAGGCGGAGGCCGCGATCGCTCCGACGATATCATCCAGGAAGGTATGGATTTCCCCGTCGTGCTTGTCATTTAAACGTTTCAATACACCCGGTTTGACGCGGTCGATATAGCCGTAGTTGGTCAGACCGATACTTCCGTAAACATTGAGAATGGCCATTGACAACACTTCATCAATTCCGTATAAACCCTCATCGCGAACCAGCATATCCAACAGCGGTTCTTCGAGCTGCCGGCGCTCCGCCAGCATATCGAGTTGTATTCCCGTCAGCACCGCGTTTTGCACTTCTCTTTTTTTCAGCACTTGCTTTACATTTTCCAGGCATTCCTCGAGGGTTAAGCTTGGCAGATAATCTTTCTGCAAGAAAAACGTGAGTTCAGCGATTTCTTTCAGTTCGACCCCGCGTTTGGCGATCCACTGCAAGGTCGTTTGATACAGTTCCTCTTCCGATACACAATTCTGGGTTGACCCGGTCATACGGCGATACTCCTTTAAATCAGGTGAAATTCTTGAATAACTGCAACTGGGAATGATCCTTATGATGGACCCCGAATACCCCAACAATCCAGGGATGAAAGACTGGGAAAGTCAGGAGCGGGCATTGCGCTCCAAACTCGCAACGGAAGGCGGCAAGAGCTCGGCATGCCAAAAAGCCCCCAACATTTTCTGCTGACATGCAAGGCAGCCTGTTTTTCTATTTTCTCCTGACATGGTGAGTTTATGAAAAAGAGAGGTGATGGAGATGGAGAGAAAAGTGGCACTGGTTACCGGCGGTTCAACGGGGCTGGGCAAAATGGCTGCGGCCCAGTTGGGAAAAGCCGGATATCGATTGGCGGTAAATTCGCGGACGGATCGCGGGAATGCGGACGGTCTCTCCCCAATCCTGGGGCCGGAAGAAGGAGAAGTGCTCCGTGTTTACGGCAATGTCAGCCGGAGAGAAGAAGCTGAACAGGTTGTCGCTGAAACCCTGGCACACTACGGCCGGCTCGATGTCCTCGTTCATGCGGTTGGCCCTTTTATTCGCGAGCGCAAATGGTTTGTGGAGCATTCGGCGGCGGAAATTGAGGAGATGATTGCAGGCAACCTCCTGAGCGCCATGTGGATCACACGTGCGGTTCTTCCCGGGATGCGCAAACGAAAATGGGGCCGAATCATTTTTTTCGGGTTTGGCAGAGCGATGGAGGCACCGGCATGGCCGGATCGTTCCGTATACGCCGCAGCGAAAACCGGACTGGTTTCCTTTACGAAAACATTGGCTGTTGAAGAAGCACCGTTCGGCATTACCGTCAATATGGTTTGTCCCGGGGATATCGTCGGGAATAACAAGGAAATGCTGATAGATCAGGTGCGGATGCTAAACGATGAAGAAACGCCGCGGGGACGACCGGGCAGTGGCGAGGATGTGGCACGGGTCATCCGTTTTCTTGTCGAAGAAAAGTCTGATTTTGTGACCGGAAACTTGATTAATGTGACAGGAGGCCTCGATGTCATTCACCCTGTTTCCAAGAGGAAACACCCTGATTTCTAGGCACCTCACCCTCACGTCGCGAATAGAATAACACGACGAGGGGTGAGGGATTATGTCATCTGATTTTCAGCCCGGATATTTGTCCGAACTTACCGGAGAAGAGCAATTGGAAATGCTCCTCCACTACCATTACGGTTTTCACGTGAAAGAGGCCAAGCCGATTCGCGGCATTGTTCGTTTGCGAACCGATCAGGGCACTTATGTGCTGAAAAGGGTGAAACCGGGAGAGAAAGATCGTTGGCACTTGATCAAGCAAGTGGCGGAACACGTCAACGGGAAGCAAGAGAAGCGCGTAACTCTTCCGGAACCGCTTGATACAGGAGCGAAGAAACTCTATTTTGACGGGTTTCGCTATGCCTATGTGCTCTTGCCCTGGATGGAGGGGGAAACGGTGTCGCTCTCCGGCCTGGATGAGTGGGCCCGTCTCTCAGAGTCACTTTCCCTCCTGCATCAGGCGACAGCAGATTTTCAACCTTCAAAGGAGCATGCGGAATATTCCCGGCTGTCCGCCAAAGAATCACATCTGAAAAAGGCTTTGCAACAGATTGAAATTTTTCATTTGGCTGCTAAATTAACTTCCTATCCAAGTGATTTGGACCGGACATGGTTGGACATTTCCGGCTATACTATCGGCATGATGGAAAATATGATCAAATATTATCAAAAAATCAACGGCGACGAGGCATGCCGGGAAACGGTCAAATTCGGCAAGATCTGCCATTCCCGGCTGCATCGGCATAATTTGTTGCAAGCTGGCGAACAATCCGTTTTTCTCGATTGGAATGAGATGACCCTCGACGTGAGAACGGCCGATCTGGCCGATTGGTTGATGTATGCCTATGGATGCACGGGCAGCCCCGGGGTTTTGCAGGCGATTCTTGCAGGTTATCAGCAGGTGGCTCCGCTGGATGAATCCGAGTATTCACTCATTTATGCCCAGTTTTTGTTTCCCGGAAAATTGACACGACTTCTGCAAAATGTCTATTTGAATCAAACATTGTCGGAAACAGCCGCTGTTTCCCGCGTCCGTACGGCGATTGATATCGAGGAGAAAAAAGAAGGGCTGCTAAAAATGTACGCCAATGTTGTCAAAGATCATTTCGGCGTGACTATTCCGCAGTTGGACTGGTTGGAAACGAAGAAATCATAACGGATGTACAAAATTATGAAAGGCAGCAAACGACGGATTCGCCGTAAATATTGAGAATCGACAGATCCGGTCCCTTGGGGCCTTTTTTATTTGATTTTGATAATCTATTGCACAATATGAAATCGTTTACAATTTAATAAATTTCATTTATCATTATAACAAGATGAAGCTGATGAACCAAACTTGTATAATCGCTGAAACAAATGCAGGAAGGAGCGAATCAAATTGCGCCGAATCCTGAATAATCTGACCTTCCAAGTGGTTGTGGCCATTATCGTGGCAGTGGCGCTCGGGGTTTTGTGGCCTGACGGGGCAAAGCAGATGAAACCGCTTGGGGACATGTTTATCAATCTTGTAAAAATGGTGGTGGCCCCGATCATTTTCCTGACCATTGTCTTGGGGATCGCCAAGATGGGGGATATGAAAAAAATCGGTCGTGTCGGAGGAAAGGCGATTTTATATTTTGAGCTCGTCACCACCTTTGCCTTGATAATCGGGGTGCTGGTCGCTCATCTGCTTCACCCGGGGGCGGGAATCGATGCGAGCAAGCTGGACAAAGGGGATATTTCGCAATATACGAAAAGCGGGGAAGAAATGGATTGGGTCGGGTTTTTTGTCAATATCGTTCCTTCCAGCATGATCGGCGCTTTTGCCGAAGGGGATACCCTGCAAGTGGTCTTTTTCGCCGTGATTTTCGGTTTTGCCTTGGCCGGTTTGGGGGATTACGGAAAAAACATCATTGATCTGTTTGAACGGTTTTCCAAGGTTTTTTTCAAAATTGTCTCCTATGTTATGAAGGTGGCTCCGCTCGGCGCTTTTGGCGGAATGGCCTATACAATCGGGAAATTTGGGATTAAATCGCTGTTGCCGCTGGGAAAATTGATGCTTTCCGTCTATTTGACGATGATCCTGTTTGTTTTTGTCGTTCTGGCGCTGATTTGTCGTATGTATCAATTCCGGATCTGGCATTATCTTCGATTTATCAAGGAAGAATTGTTAATCGTCCTTGGAACTTCTTCCTCGGAGGCGGTCCTGCCGCGCATGCTGGACAAAATGGAGAAGTTCGGATGTTCCAAATCTGTTGTCGGTCTGGTGATCCCGACAGGATATTCATTTAATCTGGATGGCACCTCCATTTATCTCTCGATGGCTGTTATCTTTTTATCACAGGTTTTTCACGTTCACCTTTCCATCTGGCAACAAATCACCATTATTGCAATTTTGATGTTGACTTCCAAGGGGGCTGCGGCCGTCACGGGTGGGGGATTTATTGTCCTCGCTTCCACATTGGGTTCGATGAATTTGATTCCGGTCGAGGGATTGGCGCTGCTGATCGGGGTGGATCGCTTTATGTCGGAAGCTCGGGCGATTATCAACTTGATCGGAAATGGGGTGGCAACCATGGTTGTCGCCAAGAGCGAGAACGAATTTGATGAAGAAAAATATAAGGAAGCGGTTCTCGCTATGAACAAGAAAGAATCGAAAATATCGGCTTGACCGATGGCATGGAAAAGCCACGGATCCCTTGTGACAGGGGAAACGGGGCTTGTTTTTTTTTGCGAAAGTTTGTTGCAGGCCGGGGTGTGGTGTCCTTGGAATTCTGCTTAGTTTCATCTTATGATTGTGTCAGACAAGGCAGAATCTAGGTGCTGTTTTGCCTGTATCATTCATGGCCGGGATGTTTGTCATTCCAGTTATTGAGGAAAGATTTTTATACAGTTTTGTCAGAGTTGAACGTGAAATGATAAAAATTTGAGATAATTAGATGAAAATAGTTAATGTTTCATGTTATTATGATGAAGGATTGTATAATAATTGAATAATTGTCAAATAATTTTAACTCGGAGGAGGGAAAGTCAAATATGAGTAAGGACAAGCAAAAATTTGTTCCTTATGTGCCTGCGACGAAGTCACTTCCGGAGTTGACGGGATTTGCCATCGTCCTGGGAATTATCTTGGCCATTGTCTTTGGGGCGGCCAATGCGTATCTCGGGTTGAAAATCGGTTTGACGGTGAGTGCGTCGATTCCGGCGGCCGTAATCTCCCTGGCTATTTTACGGGGAATTTTCAGAAGGAAATCGATTTTGGAAAACAACATTGTGCAAACGATGACCACTGCGGGTGAAGCGGTGGCCGCCGGGGCAATTTTTACGTTGCCGGCGCTGTACCTGTGGCATTTAAATCCGAGCAACTGGTTGATTGCGTTTATCGTGTTGACCGGTGGTTTCCTCGGCGTGTTCATGATGGTCCCCTTGCGTCGCCTGCTGATTGTGAATGAGCATGAAGTCCTTCCTTATCCGGAAGGGACTGCTTGTGCAGAAGTACTTAAATCCGGAGAAACCGGCGGCAGCCATGCCCGCAAGATTTTTTCCGGTTTTCTGGTGGGAGGGATATTCAAGGCGTTGGGGGATGGATTCCATTTATTTAAAACTTCCATCTCCGCGATGATCCCGGGGTATAAAAATGCGGCGATCGGGATGGATGCAATGCCCTCTCTGCTCGGGGTCGGCTATATTATCGGACCGCGCATCTCCGGGCAGATGATCGCCGGCGGATTACTGGCTTCCATCGTGTTTGTTCCGTTGATTTCCTTTTTTGCCAGCGGAAATCCCAGTGTCTTTTATCCTGCCGGCCAGCCGGTCGGAACATTGGATGCAGGCGCGATTGCCGATTATTACATCCGTTACATCGGGGCTGGCGCCGTGGCCATGGGAGGATTGATTACCTTAATCCGCACGCTTCCCATGCTGTTCAGCTCGATCCGTGACACAATTGCCGGTTTGGCCCGACAAAAAGAGAAGGGGTTTAAAATTACGCGGACTGATTTTGATATTCCTATTCCCTATCTGCTGATCGGGGCTGTTCTGTTGATCTTGTTGATCGCCTTTACCCCGGTGGTTCATGTCGGGATCATCGGTGCAATTGCAATTGCCGTTTTTGGCTTTTTGTTTGTGGCTGTGGCTTCGCGCATTGTGGGGATTGTGGGCAGCTCCTCCATGCCTGTTTCCGGGATGACCATTGCCACCCTCCTGATCACAACCCTGATCTTCAAAGCGCTGGGCATGCACGGGATGCCGGGGATGGTTGCTTCCCTGACAGTCGCGGCCATTGTCTGTGTATCGCTTGCAGTTGCCGGCGATATTTCCCAAGACCTGAAAACAGGATACCTCGTTGGTGCGACTCCGTGGAAACAACAAGTGGCGATGATGATCGGGGTTGCAGCAAGTGGCCTACTGATCGGCTGGGTATTATATCTGTTTAACCAGGCTTATGGTATCGGCGGCGATGTGCTTTCCGCTCCCAAAGCAGTTTTGATGAAAATCATTGTTGAAGGATTGATGCAGGGGCATTTGCCTTGGCAGCTGATTATCATGGGTGCGGCTCTCGCCATTTCCATCGAGTTTCTCGGGTTGAACTCTTTGACCGTAGCTGTGGGTTTCTATCTGCCTGTCTCAACGAGTGTGCCGATCATGATCGGCGGCCTGATCCGCTGGGTGACGGATCGCTTTGCCAAAACAGAGGAGGAGAGAAAAGAGCGGGAAGAAACGGGTACTTTGTTTGCCTCCGGTTTGATTGCCGGTGAAGCATTGATCAGTGTCGTAATTGCACTGTTAATCGTGCCGGGACTGATCAATCCGGATGCACCGGCCAAATTTGCCAGCAACTGGCTGCCGCTCATCCTTTTCCTTGGTTTAACAGCGGTGTTGTGGGCAGTGACTGTGAGAAAATCCAAGTCGAATAAGGCGTAGATGGGTATGTTCAAACGTAAAAACAAGGAAAACTTGCTCCAGTTTACTCCTTTTTTAAAACCGGCTTACCGTCTCGAACCAATCCCAGGCGAAGAAGGTCTGATGCAGGTTGTCATTCCGCGGACAAATCCGATTGAACGTTTTTCCGTTCGCTTTTTGAAGCAACCGGCTTTCATCTGCGTGCGTCTGGATGAACTGGGGAGCTTCGTTCTCTCTTTGTGTGATGGGCAAACGACAGTAAGCGAGATGGAAGAGAAAGTGGGGGAGAAGTTTGGAGAAAAGGCAGAGCCGGTTTTACCCAGGCTGGTGAAGTTTTTGGAGATCTTGGAAGCAAACGGTTTGATCGGCTGGAAAAAAGAATGATCATGATCGCTTTGAGGCTGTTGACTCTTCTCCGTCAACAGCCTCTTTGGTAATTTTGCTCTTTCATTTCACCTCAAATATTCTTGATTTATATTATACATAATATTTGACATATAAAAAATATTAACTTATTATTAAATTATTGGAGTCATATTTTGGTGTTTTATCATAAAAGGATTTAAAATTGAAAAAACTTTATTTTCATTCTTAATACAGCCTTGTCTTTGTAAGGCATGACATCATCAGGGTAACCCGGAGAGGTGGAAATTAGTTTGAGAATTTTTATTATTCTGATCGCGATCGCGCTGGTCTTGGGTGGTTGCGACTTCAATGACGAAGCGGGTAAGCCAAACCAAGTGCTCCATGTTGTCAATCATGTGACAAGCGAGCCTGCGAGTTTGGATCCGTTATTGGTGAATGACATTGGATCCGGGGAAGTACTGTATCATGTGATGGAAGGGTTGGTTCGCCTGGACAGGGAAGGAAATCCCCGGCCTGGTATGGCGAAAAGCTGGAAAGCCAGCGCTGACATGAAGAAATTCACATTTGAACTCAGAGCGGCAGAGTGGTCGAATGGTGATCGTGTCACAGCTCATGATTTTGAATACCAGTGGAAGAGAATGTTGAGCCCCGAAAATAAGGGGAAATCCATGTTTTCTTATAAGCTGTATTGCATAAAAAACGGTGAAAAGTTTCAACAAGGTGAAGCTGAAGCTGACGATGTGGGGGTGAAAGCGCTGGATGATGACACATTGGAAGTCACGCTTGAACAACCTGCGCCATACTTTCCCAGTCTTGTTGGAAATTATGCATTCTATCCGGTCGACAAAAAGGTGGTGGAAAACAATCCGGATTGGAGTCGTGAAGCAACCAGCTATGTAGGAAACGGCCCTTTTAAATTAAAAGAGTGGAATCATGACGAAAAAATTGTACTGGAGAAAAATGAGCGATTTTGGAATGCAAAAGAAGTGAAATTGGAAGAGATCGAATTCCCGTTCATTTCCTCGCCGACAACGGCATACCAGATGTTTTTGAGCAAAAAATTGAATTATCTTGGCTCAGGTGCCATACCAACTGATTTGCTCCCCGCATTGACGAAAGAGGGGAAAGTGCAAAACCACCCGATTTTGGGGACCTACGTGTACAAAATGAATGTGGAGCAACCTCCATTTGACAACCAAAAAATCAGGTTGGCCTTTTCCATGGCCATTGACCGTGAACAGCTGTCGGAGAATCTCTTGCAAAGTGGACAACAGGCCGCTGTGAGCTGGGTGCCATGGAAGATGCCGGATCCCGTAGAGAAAAAAGAGTTTTATCAGGTAACGAAACCGGTTTTAACTCCCCGGGCTCAGGCAGAAAAAGCGAAAAAATTATTGGAAGAAGGAATGAGAGAAGAGGGGATCCGTCAATTGCCCGAAATTACTTTGGACTACAGCAATTCCGAAACAAACAAAAAGATTGCCGAAGCGGTTCAGCAGATGTGGAAAAAGACTCTTCAAACAGAGGTGAAGTTAAGGGGTTCGGAATCAAAAGTGTATTTGGCCAAATTGGCTTCCAAAAACTATCAAATAGCGTCAATGGGCTGGGTATCGGATTTTAATGATCCCGTTGTGTTTATCGATTGCTTTGTGACGGATGCAGGTGCAAATGAAACCAATTGGTCCAATAAGGAATATGACCGGTTGATGGATACCGTCAAGAGCAGTCCGGATCAGCGCATACGCATGCGAGCGATGCACAAGGCGGAGGAAATCCTTATGAATGAAGCGCCAATCATGCCTATTTTTTATTTGACGGAGAGTTCGATGGCAGATAAATCGGTGAAGAATGTTGTCGTGACCATAGGGGGGACGACGGATTACACATACGCCTATATAAAGGAATAAGATTCAAACGATCGGTTTGAAACTTTCCGGCAAGAGGACGCTGAATGAATGAGAGAGTGGGGGATTGGAATGGAGATAAATGCTTGGCTTCCCGCGTTAAAACAACTGTCGGAGTTGCCGGGACCGGCGGGGCGTGAAGGCCCTGTCCGCGATTGGTTGCGACAGAGATGGAAAAGGCATGTGGAAGAGTGGGAGGAAGATTCGTTGGGGAATATTTTGTGCAAAGTGGGTGGTCAGGGTCCGAGAGTCTTGATTGCGGCCCATATGGATGAAATCGGGTTCATTGTCCGCTATATTACCGATTCAGGTTTCATTCTGGTTGAATCGGCTCAGGAACCGCGTGATGTTCCGCTGGACAAGCTTTATATGATTGGATGTCGGGCTCAAGTGATCGGGCGCGGCGGGGTGGTTGCGGAAGGGATTTTTGCTGCGCCGGCCGGACATGTTCTGTCACAGTCGTTTGTGAACCGCACTCTCACCTACAAAGATTTTTTTGTTGATATCGGAGCCAATTCCAGGAAAGAAGCGGAGGAAAAAGGTGTCCATATCGGGGCGCGTGTGGTATGGTATCGCCCTTTGCTGCAAATGGGGACAAGAGTGGTCGGGAAAGCGATGGATGATCGGGCCTTGCTTGGAGTTATGGATCTTTTGTTGAAGCAGCTGATACAACGCAAAGAATCGCTGGCGTATGAAGTTTGGTTCGGCGCAACCGTTCAGGAAGAAAACAAGGCGCACGGGGCCTATGCGATCGGTCGCAAGCGGGAGTTCGACTTGGCCATTCCTTTGGACGTGGGATTGGTGGGGGATATCCCCAATATCAGTGAAGATGATTATCCCGCCCGTTTGGGAGGCGGTCCCATCCTGGTTCACAGGGATTCAGTTGTCCATTATGATGAAGGGCTTCTGTGGAAAATGGCGGATGTTGCCGAGCAACATCATATTCCCTATCAACATGGTTTGTTCAGCAACTATGGTTCCGACGGCATAGCTTTCGTTGACAGCGGAATTCGCTCCATTCTGGTCACGATTCCCACGCGGTATACACATACGCCGTTTGAAATGATCGAATTGAGCGACATTGGGCATACCGTGGAATTGTTGAGTTGTTTTTTGCAACAAAAACGCTGAAAAATCGCCTGAGCATGGATGAGGGGGAGAGTGCATGATGCTGGCAGGATTGACTTGGGAACAGTTTTTTCAAGAGTATTGGCGCAAGAAACCCCTTTTTATCAAAGGAGGGGCTCTCAAGTTGTTGCAAACGCAATGGCAGGCGGCGGAGTTTGAGGAAATGGCACGTCAGGTGGAGGAGTTGGACCCCCGGCTTGTTAAAAGAAATGCCAATGGCCTCACTTTCGTGCAAAAGGTGAGCATCGTGAATGAACGGTTGAGTGAATTGGCCGTCCGATTTCAAAAGGAGATGTCCTGTCCCAGCATTTGGTTTGACGGAGTGAGGGCGAATCACGGACACAGCATCGGTTGCCATTTTGATGACAGCGATAATTTTGTTTTGCAACAAGAAGGGGTGAAAATTTGGAAACTGCACCCGCCTGACATCATTGCAGACGAAGTGCTTCAAAAAAGAATGTTGAAAAACCCGGATGTGGGGAATATCTTTATGCCGGATGAGTATCTGGAATTTATCCTGGAGCCAGGCGACTTGTTGTACATTCCGATATTCTGGCCGCATTGGGGTGTTTCCGAAGGTCCTTCCCTCAGCCTTTCCCTGGTTTGCAACGCTACGAACGGCTTGCGTGATCTGTTGCCGCTTGTATCCCGACAACTGGCGGAAGACCCGGAATGGTGGAAGCCGCTGCCGATGATGCGGCTGGATGAAGGCGGGCAAGACGATGAATTTGACCGGATGTTGGAACGGTTGCTGGCCCGCATGCAAGAGGATTCGTTTAAAGAGCGGGTAAAATCATTGTGGCGGAAACAGCGTTGCCGCCAAGTTTACGGAGAAGCGCAGGAAGAGACGAACAATCGGGGAAACAGCAGAGGCGGCCAGGAGGAACTGCTGATTGATATGGATCGTGTTCGGGAGATATATGGTCAGCCTGTTTCGTCATTTGACCTGAAACAAGTGGTTTTGCCGGGAGAGACAACCGCATTCAACGCTTTCAGGGAACTGGTGTTTCGCGTTTATTTGAAACGGTTCTTGCTCGTCTGCTCCAAAGGTTTTCCCATGTTGGAAACAAGAGAATTGAAGGATTCAACTCAGACTTTGTTAACCCTCTTGTTGCAGTTGGATCCCAAACGATTGGCGCAAGCGGCGGTGCGCCCGGAATTAACCTCCTGGATCTGGCGGGCGCACGAGGCGATCGATTTTGGTTATGGCCCGCGAGTGGAGGAAATATTCTCATATTTAGGAACATTCTTTCTCCCATTTTTTCTGCAATCGGACTTACCTGATTTGGAGGGGGAAAGTCTGGTTCTCAGGCGTTCCACCAAAGACACCATCCAGTTATGGCCCATTGGCAAACAGATACACGCAGCAAAAGGATTTGCGTCCCTTATGAGAGTGAACTTCAAAAATCGGGCCATCCAATTGCAAAATGATCAGGAGACGGTCGAAGTCCCGCTGGAGACATTTTGGAAAGAAGAGGGAGAGATGCGGATCGGTCAGGGGATGGAGATCACTCGCCTAGCCGTGCTCAGGAACACCTCCGCGGTCATTTGTGCGGGGCATGACTGGTATGAGAACTTTTTGCCCGGAGATTCAAAAAAGGATGTAACCGGTCTGCGACAAACATGCAGTAATGAAGAACGGACTGATTTGAATCGATGCCTTGATGAAGGGATCGGGCTGGTTCGTGCTTTTTGGCCGGAGGCTTTTGCCGAGTTGAACGAACAGATTTCATGCATTTTGCCCTTGAAGTCAAAAGGTTATCTTCCATATCAGACAACAATCAAAGCATTTCGTGGCATGATTGCGACAAGCGCACGCCCGTCCTACCTTGCTGCCCAAACGTTGGTTCATGAAACCGGGCACAACAAATTCAATTCCGTTTTGGATCTGTATCATTTGTTTGAAAATGATCCGGGTGTTTTGTTTTATTCACCGTTTGACGATGACCAACGGCCTCTGACATGGATCTTCCATGAAACCTTTGCATTCCTTCAGGATATTCACATTTCCGGGCGGTTGCTGGGGGCCGTGGAGCAGATTGAAGACCTTTCTCTCGAACGCTATTTGCGCAAGACATCAGAGCGGGTGGAGAAGGCGTTGGACATGATCCGGAAGCATGCCCGGCTGACCGCGGAAGGGGAACGGATCGTGGCAGGGTTCGAAGAGGCACTGCAAAAAAAGGCCGTGAAATGAACTGTGCGAACAACCTGAAAAACAGACTGACACCTTGCACTTGGTGTCAGTCTGCTACCATCCCGGTTTATGTGGTTTTGTTCACGCCCTTTTCCGACTTGATGCCTGTTCGTTCCAGTAATAGCGTGGTTAGCGCGATCAATTGCAACGCGATCGCACAGGTGATCATCATTTGAAATCCGCTTGCGCTGATTTTCCCGATTTCCGGGCCTTCAACGAGACGGGAGAACAATCCGGCGGCAAATGCACCTGTACCGAACTGGATCATTTGGAAAAAACCGATGAATGCCCCGGTTTGTTCGGGAGGGACGGAGAGGAGGGCAATTTTATTTTGGGAAGGCATGGCAATGGTCCCCCCTATTCCCAATAACAAGTAAATGGCGATGAAAAGCAAAAGGTGATGAAAGTTGCCGCTGAACCAAAAGAAGACGGAACCGCCAAGTGACAGGATCATTCCGACGGCTAAAGTGAAACGCGGGTTTTTGTCGGCAGCACGCCCGGCAATACCGGAAAATGCCAAGCCCATGACGGAATCAATGAGAATGATCAAGCCCACGAGGTCAGGTGGGATGGCATGCACATCCCGCAAATAACTGGGGGCGTACAGAGAGATGGCGTTGCTTACCAGGTACAGGCAAAAGACGCGCAAGCACGCCAGGATAAATGTTTTGTTATGAAAAGCGCCGGGCGGGAAGATGGCCCCCTCTCCGTTGTTGCTTTTTTGGGACACAATGATGCCGATGATGCCCGCAGCCGCAAGGATCGCCCAGACCAGTTTGCTGGCTGTGGACAGATTGTTCATAAAAAGGCATTGAATGCCAATCACGGTCATTAATAAGCCGAATGCGCCGACGAACGGGATTTTGGATTTTTTTTCGGGCGAAAGTCCACGCGGAAGGTGGATCAACGCCATGATTAGCGAGATTATTGACAAACCGAACAGACACCAGAAAATTGAATTCCAATGATAATGCTTGATCAGGAGGCCGCCGATGGCCGGACTGATCAGGGTGGCTGTGGCCAGTGTGCCGGAGAACCAACCAAAAGCCCAACCGATTTTGTTCTCCGGAAAACTTTGACGAATGAAAATGACCTGAACAGGAACAATCATCGAGTCAGCCAGCCCTTGCAAGGACTGAAAGATGAGGAAGAAGTTCCAATCACGGGTCAACCCGCTGCAAAGTGTGGACAGCGCAAATAAAACAATCCCGGTGAAAAACTGGCGGCGGGCACCGAAATGATCGGCTGTTTTTCCGAAAAACGGCAAACCGACGGCGAATAGGGCAAAGAAAAGAATATTCCGCCACTGAAGCGTCTCATACGAGATGTTGAAATCCGACACGATATCGGGAAATGCGATCGTCAACATGGAAGTGCTCATGACACTGGCAAAGACACCCATCGAAATGGTTAGGATCAAAAAGTGGTTTTTGAATGTACTCTTCAAGTTCATACCCTCCCAAATGGCGTCTTCGGTATTTTCATAAAATCATTCAGGGAAAACGGCTTTGCGATCGAAAAAGGGTTCTGGTTTTCGTCCGGGGGATACACGTTTCTGTTGGGCTTTGATCAATATATCATAAGACTATAATTTATAAAATAGTATTATAAATTATTTTTAAAATAAAATTCAGAAAAGAAAATTGAAGAAGAGGGGTTTTGAAAGCATATTTATATCTTTATTGTTTCGCTTGTAGAGAGATGTCTTTAAACAGATTGCTTGATTTTTTGGCAGTATGGGGGCAGCTGTGGTGGATCGCTGTCTATCGAAAAAGGATTTTATATTCAATTAAAATTGGTACAAACGAGAGTGAAATAATATAAATTTAGAAAATAAAAAATATTGACAATTATATGATAATATTATAGATTAATAACAGGAGGTGATCGCCTTGAGCAAGGAAATCAAAAAAGAGCTCAAAAATGAACTCGAACAACTGACTGTTGTTGAGGCGAAGGAGTTGCAAGTGGGCAATGCGTTTCATGCTTTCCGTTTCTCTTCCGCCATTGAGGAACTGGACGTTGTGGAAGCGAATGAATTGAAAGTGGGCAATGCTTTCCATGCTTTCCGTTTCAATGCTTAATTGATAGTGCTTTGAAAGAGGTGTTGCAACCCATCGATCCGGATGATGCAACACTTCTTTCTTTAGTCCATTCAAGATCGGAGGTGAGTATAATGGGTGACGAGATCCTGATCGTTTTTCCCCCCACCACGGAAGCACGGTTATTCCCTTACCTAAGCTTGCCCATGATCACTTCGTATTTGCGGAAACGGGATGTTCCTGTGGTCCAGAAGGATCTGAATATTGAGCTGTGCCATCAACTTTTCTCGGCGGACAAGATCGGACAGTTTATTTCGTTGCTGGAAAAACAGGGGCGAAACGATTTACAACACAGATATCGTCTGGAAATGGCTAAATTTTTGTGGAAAAACCAGCGTGATTTTTTTTCGCAGGTTTTTGATAAACAATACTCCTCATTAAAGGTTGCCCACCGAAATACGAGATTTGTCCGCCAGGGAATTGAAATGTTGCTGGAAAACTCCATTTTGAAAGAGCAAATCACTTCGCTTGATGAGATCGGGAAAAAGGCTCTGGATTACCAGACCCCATCAGAAGAAGACATCGCTGCCCTCACTTTGTATGAATCTTTCATTCCGTTGATCAATCGATTGAATCCCAGGGTTTTTGCTGTCTCCATCGCCTATTACAGCCAGATTCTCCCCTCCTTGCTTTTAGCCAGATGGGTTAAAGATTGCATCCCGGATACGTTTGTGATCTTTGGTGGGCAACAAATCATGCTGAGACATGAAGATATGGCGAATATTCCGGCATTCCGCAGATATGTGGATGGTTTGGGAACAGGTGCGGGAGAGGAAACCATGCTTCGTCTGTGGCAATATTTGACCGGTGGGGGCGGGCAGGAAAAAGTGCCCGATGTGGTTTGGCTGCAAGACTCACCTCCATCTCAACCTTCACCCCGTTCAACCGTGCATATTCAAAATGTGCCTCCCCCTGACTTCAGTGATTTGCCATTTGACAAATATCTGAGTGAGGAAGTGAACCTTTCCCTGATCACCTGCATCGGCTGTTATTGGGGCAGATGCGCTTTCTGTTCCTACGGCAACCGCTCCCGCAAACAGCAAAACTACCAACAGAAAACAGCCAGGCAAATCGCTGACGAGTGTCAATATTTGCTGGACAAACACCAGGTTAAGCGGATCAATTTCATCGATGAAAACACAAATCTCCGTTTAGTGGTTCATGCGATGAGAATATTAAACCAGCGTGGATACCGGATGCAGTTCAGCACCCGGAATCGCATGGAAGAATGTTTGCTTGATCTGTCATTTTGCAAGGAGTTAAAGGAACGCGGTTGCGTATTGATGTCGGTCGGATACGAGACGAATTCGCAACGCCTGCTTGACTTGCTGGATAAAGGGGTGCAGGCTGCCCATTATCAGCAGATCATCGATAATTTGCACCAGGTGAACATTCCGCTGCGACTGTCGGTCATGGGAGGCATTTTGGACGAGACAGAAGAGGAATTGCGAGCATCGGAAGAGTTTTTGATACGCAATGCGCACAAAATCGGTATTGATGTGATGCAAATGTTGGTGGCCGAGCCCAAAACGTATCTCACGGAATCACCGGAAAAATACAACATAAAAATCAAATCGAAAACCAAGCTGCGCGGCAACCAATTGCTGAATTACGGCATGGGGCGGATGGGATACGATTTCGACTATGTGGACGGGGATACTTTTGAACCCAGACTTCAAAATTTCTTGACGATTTTCCGCAATGTCAAACCGCAGAAAAATGATGAATTGCCCCCGGATGCCCGTTTTTCCGGGCAGGATGATGATTGGGATGAAATCGGGATTAAAGAGATCGAGTTGTTGCCGTGGGTTAAGGTGATTCAAGCCCCTCTTCGTTCCGGACAACCTGTGCAAACGTTTATAGTCGACATGTTGTGGCAACGGTTTTTTCGGATTCCTGATCTGCTGCTGGAGTCATCCGGACAGGTTATGCGGACATCAACGGAAAATGCGGAAGGCATGGAATTACTGAAACGTTTGGTCAAGGCGGGTATGGGCAGAGTTATCACTCAAGCATAAGGAGAGATCAGTTGATGAGTCCTGTTGCATCGGTCCGTTTTCCTGAAGTGAATGAAAAACTGGGGTTGGGTTTGGGGATGGATCTGCCCTGGGGAGAAGAAATCGGTTTTCAAAGAGATTCGGGACAAGGGGATTCAATCACCCCGAAAATGAAAAAATTTTTTGACCAGTACCGCGGTCAATTCAACTACATTTTTATCGCTTTCCAGCCGAAAAACCGAAACCGGTTGAACGCGGAGGAATATTTTGAGGCTTATGATTGTCTTTTTGCCGAAGTACCGGAAATCAAGGCGCGAGCTTTCCATCAAACCATTTTGAACATGGGAACGATGGAGAATTACCGCAAGGGGGAAATTATCGAATTTACCAACCGGTTGATTGAGCGCTACGATTTCAAATGGATTGTGGAAGACTTGGGCCTGTGGTCAGTTGAAGGGAAGTCGGTGCCGTTTCCGCTGCCCCCTTTTATGACGATGGAAGGTTTGAAGGCCTGTATTCGGAACATCAGAGAATACCAAGAAAATTTGCTGGCTCCTTTGTCGGTGGAATTTGCGGGATTTACGGAAGGAACCAACTTTTATATTGGCGATATGGACGCATATGACTATTTTCGGATTATAGCGGAAGAGACGAATTCCCCTGTTACGATTGATATCGGGCATATTCTCAGCTACCAGTGGTTGATGGGCCGCACGGGAGAACGGATGTATGAAGAGCTGGACCGTTTGCCTTACGAATACTGCTTTGAGTTCCATCTGTCGGGATGCCAAATCATCAAAGGGAAATTCCGGGACTTGCATCATGGTGTTTTATTGGATGAACAAATTGATCTGCTTGAGTATATGCTTCCGCGTTGCCCCAATCTGAAAGCCATTACGTACGAAGATCCCAAGTATACGGATGAGGGGATTCTCATTCCCAAATCGCAACCCAATTATCAACGCATGAAGGAGGTAGTGGAAAAATGGATGGGGCAATAAAGGGAGAAAGCATCGGTTTGCATCGGGCTTTATATGGTTTGCTTTACCATCGTTCATATCGGCAGGCGTTTTTGGAAGGAAGGTATGACAAGTTGCAGTTGTCCGACGGGGAGTTGCGGCAGCTTGCCACCATCGATCATGAGGAACTGTGTGCGACGGCCAAAAATATCTGCCGAAACCTGCTGTCGGGAAACCTGGAAATCAGCGGTGGCTTAAAGGGTTCTTATCCGGGCGTTTTTCAGGAACTGGAGCGGATGGGTTATGATCGGTATGAGCTGATGTATCAATTTATGGAATCGCCCCATTTTGAGGAATATCGCGAACTCCCGTTTAGCGGTGTGGGTTTGTGTGTTGAGGAAGCTTTTTACGGCTTTATGATGGAGCAGGAAGATTTTCTGAGGGAATCACCCAATAACCGGCTTCTTCTTACTCATGAATTTTTAACTGTGATGCTTTCGATTTTGGTTGTCAACAAGCACCCCAATTTCTGCATCAAGACGAACTTGATTCGCAAAAACGATTCATGTTTCTACGCCATTCAATCCTACCCTGATCAAATCGCGTCGGCTTTGGCCAATAGAAAGGTTCACGGAGATTCGCAAGGACGGACTCTCTATTTGTACGCTGCAGCGAAGGATCAATTCATTAAAGGACCGATTAACCCGTTCATCGCCCGGCTTATCGAACTGGGGAGAGCGGAGGAGATCACAAAATGGGCCAATGAATGGATGGAGACTTATCAAATATCAGAAGAAGAACTGAATGATGCGATGGAGAAATTCTTGCGGCTGGGGTTAATTGGATGATGGGGAAACGGACGATTTATACATTTGAGGAGCATGGAGAGGTGTTGGCGCATTGGCATGAAACAGGATATGACAATGAAACGCTCATTTACTTCGATCGCCATCTCGATCTGAAAAAAATAGAAAAGGCACAGATGAGGCGGATTCGGGAACAGGGTTTGAACCGGAAAGATTTGCGGTTATTGAACCGAGATATCCCGTTTCGTGATGACGACTTGTTTGCGTATGGTTTGGATAATTTTCTCTACGCGACCACCGCTTTGAACCTGGTCAAACGGGTCATTTGGGTTTATCCCGAGCCCAAGCCCGTTTCCGTTGCTGCGCTGGGGCATGTGTTGTGGGACTTGTTGTCACTTGTTCCGGGGCACGGAGAAGAAGTGAAAAACACTTTCAAAGTGAATCCGCATTCGGCATCGGCACAAGTGGCGGGGATGCAGGTGGAGATTACCACTTTGCGCCGGATTCACAAGCTTGGGTTGGATCCGGATGCTAAAATCGACATTGATTTGGATTATTTTTATGAAGAGAAGGGACAAATTGTTCACGGTGTAGACGAAGTGGTTGAGACATTAAGAAGAGAGGGGATGGGCAACGGTGAACCGACGATGACATATTCCATTTCCAGTGGTTTTCTGCCTCGTTCCTGCAGATGGTTGGGGGAAGCTGTCGCCAATAAGTGGGGTTGCACGCTTCGTTCGCTTAGCCGACGGCGATCAAGTCAAGGACATGCGGAGCAAAGCATGAGCGTAATCGCTGGCAAACGCTCATTGGATCGGGCGCTGTTTCAGCGTTTGTGCCAGGACGAATTGCAACCGTTGGAAGGGCCCGGTTGGTCACTTCGGGCGCTTCTGGCGCTGGCCTTATCGGACATCGCAGAAGCTGAAAGGTGTTATCAAAGAGCAGTGGAATCGGGAGATCGCGCCACTTGGGCAGCGTACTCGATTGGGCTGTTCCATATGGGGCGGAAACAGTATGAGCAGGCAATTCAATGGTTCAGCAGGGCGGAAGGCCAATTGGTTGATACGATTCAGGCCCACAGTCTCTCGCTCCGGGCTTTGTGCGAGTGTAAGTCGGGCCAGTTTGAGCGGAGTTTACGTACGGTTGAACGCTGCCTGAAAGAATTGCCTTTGCGCCTGGAAGCATACAAGGTTGGAGCTGTGGCCGCGGGCGAACTCGGGATGTTGTCGGAGGCAGAAAAGTTCAGGGAGCTGGAAAAAGAGTTATGCGGCGTGAGGAACCCGGAACATTGAGGGGATCAGCGGCGAACCATTGGCGTTTTTACAGAACGGTTTATTTTGAATCGCAAACGAAGCACATCACCCGGCTGCAATCAGATCCCCGGCAGGGATATCAAGGGCTGAAATCGTTTGTATGGCTGGAAGAGAAGCTGACCTCGTGTGCAGAGGCTTTGGATGTATCTCTCCGTTCTGTGCGGAAGAGGATTGAATACTATAGAATCACCATCCGGTCACAGCAGAGTTTACTTTGGCATATGGAAAGGCCCCACTTTTCCCCTCGTGAAATTGGCGTGCTCATTCATCTTTTCGTCCGGGGACGATCGGCGTCGATACCGGTGATTTGGCAGTCCACTTGTGTCGAAGAATGGAACCTGAATCTAAACAGAGCGATTCATGAAGATATCCTGCCTGAGATCGAAGCGGCAGTGGTTGGAGAAGCGCTGAAAGAAGCTGTTAAGTTGCCTCTGCTGTTGGACCCGTGGCTGGCCTCACAGTTGATCCATGAGTGCATTGGCCACTCCTCCGAGGCGGATAATTATCTGGATTATATGTTGCCGCATGGATACCGGCTTGGTTACCAATGGACGAGATACCCGTTGGATGTGTATGATGATCCCACATTGCCGGGGCATCGTGCTAGTTATGAAATGGACCACGAGGGTGAACGGGCGAGACGTGTCCAGTTGGTTAAGCAAGGCATTTGGAATGATCTGTTGCACAACCGGGAAACGCAGAAGCGATGTCAGGCACCGGGGGCCGGGCATGGAAGGCGCACCCCTGATGGAGAAAAAACATTGCCCAGGATGTCAGTCACGTATGCGGATCAGGGCAATTGGACGTTTAAGCAGTTGGTTGAGGGGATTGAACATGGGATTTATTGTATCGGGACATGGGGAGGAGGTTCGTTGGGCCTGAACTTTATCATCCGCCCTGCCTATGGAAGGATCATTCGCAACGGCCGGTTAACGGATGAGATTGTGCGTCGTTTTGATATTAAAGGAAATAAGATGGACGTTATGATGAAAGTTGAGAAATTGTCCAATGAGTTGAGGTTTTACAATCCTGTCTTCGGATGCGACAAGAACGGTCAAAACAACTTGCCCGTGACACTCGGTTCCCCGCATATTCTCCTGCAACCGTTCACGATCCACCCTGTCAGCTGAAGGATGTCAGCCTGACCCGGTCAGCGGATGCTTGTGCAAACAGGCAAAACCCCTCTTAAGCGAACGTGATCCCGACAATGCTGTGATTTTCGCTTCAGAGGGGTTTTGGTATTGTTGATTTAAATTCACCCTCCTCTGCAATCAAAAAATGATACAATGAAATTAATCCCTGAAAAAAAGGGGAAGATGCCGTGGAAAAAAGGGAAATCGTAGTGGAATTTTGCATCTCCAATTTGGTCAGTGGCTCCTTATCGGCATATTATCAACTGAAAAACCATAAACATCCATACATAAAAGTCAAAGCGGAGCGGTGTTTGGGCTACTGCGGCCGCTGTGGAAGTTCGTTTTTCGCCTTGATCGATTACAAGCCGGTTGAAGCGGACACCCCTGAGGAACTGTATGAAGAGATTGTCCGCGAACTTTCAAATTATCTGGAATAAAGCAGCAATATGGATAAACCGATGAGGATGAGTGCGACCAAAAAAGAGCCCGTCTGCACGGTACGCAGTCCCGCATCGCGCCTGGACATTGCCTTTTCATCCGGTTGCGTTGCGAATTCATGCTCGCGGCCGATACGGTTGAATTTTTTGAAAGCCTTGGCAAAGTTATGAAAAAAACCGCCACGGATTACAAAAATAGATGCGGAAATAGTGAGAAACAATAGTCCGAATAGAAATAAATGGTTACTCCATGCCAGCTTGTTTTTCGGGGCAATGACCAGGGTGATGATGAAAAAGATGGCCATAACCGCTGTCATGTAGCGGACGATGGCTTTTTTTTGTGTCATTTTTGCTCCTCCATCTGTCGGATCTTTTTGTATATTATGTGAAACGTTAATGCTTTTATTTCTATTATTAAGTTATTGTCTTTTCTATTACAACTAATTAATTTATAATGTGAAAGTCAATAATACGATAGCGAGGCGATAAGGGAATTATCTGAAAAGTACTGAATTAACTGTAAAGGAGGGTTTAATTTGATCAGTAAGAAATGGAAAAGCATTGTTGGAGTTGCCGCCTCGATCAGTTTAGCGCTAACCGGTTGCTCTTTTCAACAAAACGGAGCTTCCGGCAGTGAACAATTGAGCAAGGATCAGATACTCCGCATTGCTGATACCGGTGATATTCCCATCCTGGACAGTGCGCGGGCTACTGACGTTTCGTCGATGAACATCCTCAATAACATTCAGGAAGGGCTGATGCGCGAGGGTCAGGACAATCAGCCTGAAAACGGAATTGCCACGAATTATGAAGTGAGCCCCGATAAAAAAACCTATACTTTCCATCTTCGGGACGATGCGAACTGGAGTGACGGTCAGCCGGTGACAGCGGATGAT
This sequence comes from Thermoactinomyces sp. CICC 10521, assembly GCF_016055135.1. NCBI lineage: Bacteria > Bacillati > Bacillota > Bacilli > Caryophanales > Thermoactinomycetaceae > Thermoactinomyces > Thermoactinomyces sp. CICC 10521. The sequence continues at coordinate 38,846 of NZ_JAECVZ010000017.1, forward strand.
TTCCGATATGCCTGGCTTCGCGCACTTGACCCGAAAACAGCTTCCCAATATGCGTATGCCCTCTACCCCATCAAAAACGCTCAAAAATATAATGAGGGGAAAGCGAGCGCTTCGCAAGTAGGGATCAAAGTTTTGGACAAACATACGCTTGAGGTCACGCTGGAAAAGCCGATGCTCAATTTTATCAGCATGATCACAATGACGGTATACCTGCCGCAGCGTCAGGATATTGTGGAAAAATACGGATCGAAATACGGGACCGAAGTGGACAAGATGGTATTTGACGGCCCGTTTGTTGTGGAGAGTTGGACTCCGCAAAAATTGGTCTTGCAGAGAAATGACAATTATTGGGATAGCAACAGCGTCAGCCTGAAAACGGTGGAAATCAACATCATTAAGGATTTGGCCACCGGAATCAACATGTACAACGCCGGACAGCTTGACATTGTACCGCTCAATGACGCATTTGTCGATGCCTATAAACAAACGCCGGATTTTGTCAGTGTCAAACAGGCAGGCGTTTACTATATTCTATTAAACCAAAAAAATCCATTTTTCAAAAATGACAAAATACGGAAAGCGATCACCCTGGCGCTTGACCGCGACCAGATTGCCAACCGTATTCTCAAAGACGGATCGAGCCCGGCCGGTTCACTGGTTCCGCCTTCGATGAAAGGCGAGGCGAACAAATCTTTCCGCGCCGGCGGCGAAGTAGTGGGAACCAATGTGGCACAAGCGCAAAAACTGTTTAAAGAAGGTTTGCAAGAATTGGGGCTCAGCCAGCCGCCAAGAAATATTGTGATGATTGGATATGATACGACGGCCAGACGGAATGTGGCGGTCAATATCAAAGAACAGCTGCGGCAAACACTGGGCTGGGATATCAATTTGGATTCCCCGACATGGAAAGTGCACCTGCAACGGGCGGAGACGGGCAATTATGATATGATGATGCTCGGTTGGAGTGCGGATTATGATGATCCCATGCAATTCTTTGAGATTTTCGAAAGCAACAACCCGATGAACTACTCCCATTTCTCCAACGCCCAATATGATCAATTGGTGGAAAAGGCGAAGCAGGAAACGGATGAACACCAAGAGTATCAGGATCTGAGCCAGGCGGAGAAGATCCTGGTCGGGACTGACGGGGAAGGACAGGCCGCTTTCATTCCCCTCTTCTACGGTGGCAAATCCTATATTCAGAAACCGTATGTGAAAGATGTTTACCGTCATCCGTTTGGCGCCGAATACAGCCTGAAGTGGGGTTATATTACCAACAAAAAATAGTAAAACACAAATGGGGACCTGGTCAGGTCTCCATTTTTTATTAGCAGAGTTTCATGTCAATTATCAAAACATAACCCTTTACAAATCGTTGAATTATGGGTTAAATATAAATATGCGGCTAAAATTTGATAAGTATTGAAGAGTAAATTGTCTGAAATGAGGCAATTACGTTGCGATAAACAGAAGAGGAGCGGAGGAGAGCATGGAAGAGCTTGATAAGCGGAATGTTGAAGCCGAATTGTTTATAAGATTTAGATCATACTTCCTAAAGATGGGTTTACGACCATTTTTTGGTCTAAACTATAAATTATTTTAACTTTGAAAAAAGGGGGCAATCGGATGAACAAGAGGTTCAAACTATCCTCCTTGTTCGCACTCCTCCTCGTAACCGCATTGGCCTTATCTGGTTGTAATACATTCAGCGGTACGAGCGGCGGCGGAGGCAAACAAGTGCTCAATCTCGTTGAATTGCAAGAACCGCCCAATCTGGATAGCGCGAAGTCCACGGACACAGTTTCAGCTACATTGCTGAACAATATCATGGAGGGTCTTTATCGCGTCGGTAAAGACGGAAACCCGGTGCTTGGCATTGCCGCGGCCGCCCCGCAGGTAAGCCCGGACAAAAAAACGTATACCTTTAAACTCCGCGATGCAAAATGGAGTGACGGCAAACCGGTAACGGCCCACGACTTCGAGTACGCTTGGAAGCGGGCGCTTGACCCGAAAACGGCATCAGAGTATGCCTACATCCTCTATCCTGTGAAAAACGCTGAAGCGTTTAACATGGGCAAAGCAAAAGCTGACGATGTCGGGGTGAAAGCACTTGACGACAAAACGCTGCAAGTGACGTTGGAACAGCCGATCCCGTACTTCCTGGATCTGTTGACCTTCCCGACCTATTTGCCGCAGCGCCAGGACATTGTGGAAAAATTCGGGGAAAAATACGCGCTCGAAGCGAAAAATATGGTTTACGATGGTCCGTTTGTCCTGACTTCCTGGGTGCACAACCAAAGCTTCAGTGTGAAAAAGAACGACAATTATTGGGATAAAAATACGGTCAAACTGCAACAGGTAAATTGGCAGATCGTCAAGGACGGCGGAACCCAGATCAACTTGTACAACACGGGTAAACTGGATTTCACCTATCTGCCGACTGAATTTACCGCCAAGTACAAAAACAACAAAGATGTTTTCAACATCAAGGAATCTTCATCCTGGTATCTGGAAATGAACCAAACCGAAAAGCTGTTCCAAAACCCGAAAATCCGGGAAGCGATCGGCTTGGCCATTGATAAGAAAACGCTGACTGACAAAGTGGAGCAAAACGGTTCGATTCCGGCCGGCGGCATTGTTCCTCCATCCATCAAAGCCAGCGGTTTCGATGATAAGAAAAAATATCGTGAAGTCAATCAGGACAAAGTGCAGTATGATCCAGCAAAAGCGAAACAGCTCTGGCAAGAAGGTCTGAAAGAATTGGGCATGACTCAGGATCAAGTGCCACCGATTCACATTTTGGGTGACGATACGACCGGGGCGAAAAAAGACTTGGCCTATCTCCAAGACCAACTGCAGCGCAACCTGGGCGCCAAAATCGTCATCGACTCGGTACCCTTCAAAGAACGCTTGGAGAGAGGAAAACATCAGCAATTCGATCTCCTTTATTCCGGTTGGAACGCAGACTATAACGATCCGATGACCTTCTTGGATCTTTTCACGTCGGATAACAGCTTTAACCGCGGAAAATGGAGCAATAAAGAATTTGACGAATTAATCGCAAAATCGAAGCAAAATCCGGATTTTAAACAACGTTTCAATGATTTGACCAAAGCAGAACAAATCTTGATCAATGACCACGGTATTGTACCGCTTTACTACAGAACCCGACTGGGTCTGAAACAACCGAAAATCAAAGACTGGTACTGGAATTCAATCGGATTTGAATACAGCCTCAAGTGGACTTACATCGAAGAATAAGCCGTGTGTATTTGATGAAGGTATGTGTCGGTTGCGACATATACCTTCATCCTTGCTTTTTTCCGTCATTAAGAAAGGAGTGAATCAAGGTGCTGAAATATACGCTAAGCCGGCTGGGCTATATGGTGGTTACCTTATGGGTAATCGTAACAATAACCTTTTTTCTCATGCATTTATTGCCCGGTACCCCGCTGAAAAATGAAGAGAAGCTCCCGCCGGAGATCAGAGAACAAATTATCGCTTCCTATGGCTTGGATAAACCGCTGATGGTCCAGTACGGACTGTTTTTGGAAAAGTTGGTTCAGGGTGATTTGGGCAATTCCATGAATCTGGACGGCCGTTCGGTAACAGATTTGATCTTGCAAGGCTTCCCGGCCTCGGCCTTGATCGGGATTCAAGGCGTTATTTTTGGGGTGATCATCGGGTTGGCACTCGGGATTATTGCCGCCCTGAGGCGTGGAACCTGGGTGGATAACCTTTCAACCGTCATCGCCATCGCCGGTGTTTCGGTTCCCAGCTTTGTCGCCGCCGGATTGCTCTCTTTTTGGGTTGGCGTGAAATGGGGCATTTTGCCGGTGGCCGGATGGGAGTCCTGGGAGTATTCCATTTTGCCATCATTAGCTCTTTCCTTCTTTGTCATTTCACAGATGGCTCGTTATGTTCGTTCGGAAATGGTCGAAGTGTTGGATCAAGATTATATGAAAACGGCCAAGGCGAAAGGATTGAAGCGCTCAGCGATCGTTGTCCGCCATGCCATGCGAAATGCGCTGATTCCGGCGATTACGGTACTGGGGCCGCTGACCATTAACATCATTACCGGGTCGGTTGTGGTCGAACAGATCTTCAACATCCCGGGGGATGGGAAATATTTTGTGGATTCGATTACCACTAACGACTACACGATGATTATGGGGATCACGATTTTCTATGCAATCCTGTTTATTGTCGCCATCTTCCTGGTTGACTTGCTTTACGGAGTGATTGACCCGAGAATTCGCATTGCCAGTGCAAAGGAGTGAGACACAGATGAGCGCAAACGCAGCAAAAGAATTGTCGCCGGAGCTGTTTGAGCCGGTAGCCAGTGAAGCTGGGGCGGAGGAGCGAATCCTGCGGGAGCGGGTGGGCTTCTGGAAAGATGCGTGGCGTCGCTTTCGCACCAATCCGGGAGCGATGGCCGGCCTGATTGTTCTAGCACTCATTGTTTTTTTTGCTATTTTTGGCCCGATGATGAATAAGTATGACGACCATACAAATAATTTGACGATCTCCAATCAGGAGCATATAGGTGACCATTATTTCGGTACGGACAACTTGGGCCGGGACCTGTGGCAGCGTACTTGGCACGGGGCGCAAGTCTCCCTGCTCATCGCACTGTTAGCTGCCTTGATTGACTTGTGCATCGGGGTGACGATCGGCAGTATCTCCGGTTATTTCGGGGGCAGGGTCGATGATATTTTGCAACGGATTATTGAGATCTTGTATTCCATTCCAAACCTGATTGTCGTTACCTTGATGTTGTTGGTTTTCGATCCGGGAATAGTACCGATTGCGGTGGCGCTGTCGATCACCGGGTGGGTTCCGATGGCCCGTGTGGTGCGCGCACAGATCATGAAGCTGAAGTCACAGGAGTATGTGTTGGCAGCCCGCACACTGGGAGCCGGACATCGCCGCATACTGTTCAAGCACCTGATTCCCAATGTGATGGGGCCGATTATCGTGGCAGTAACATTTGCCATTCCGTCGGCGATCTTCTTTGAAGCGTTCTTGAGCATGATCGGCCTGGGAATTCGTCCGCCGCAAGCCAGTCTGGGATCGCTGGTGTTTGATGGTTATAACTATCTGCAGATTTACCCATACCAATTGTTTTATCCGGCCGCGATTCTCTGTTTGATCATGCTGGCCTTCAACCTGGTCGGAGATGGTCTGAGAGATGCACTTGATCCGCGGATGCGCAAATAGGGGGGTGAATGAGGATGAGCAAATTGTTGGAAGTGCGTGATCTGCACGTTTCCTTTAAGACGTATAACGGCGAAGTAAAAGCGGTGCGCGGTGTCACTTTTGATCTTGAGAAGGGGGAAACATTGGCCATCGTCGGGGAGTCCGGTTGCGGCAAAAGCGTAACCTCGCAGACGATTATGCGCCTTATTCCCAATCCGCCGGGCTTTATCAAAGAAGGGGAAATTTTGTTTGAAGGAGACGATTTGGCCAAGGCGACAGAAAAACAGATGGAAAAAATTCGCGGGAAAGAGATCGCGATGATTTTTCAGGACCCGATGACTTCGCTCAATCCGACCATGACGGTAGGGGCACAAATCATCGAAGGACTGGTCAGACACCAAAAAATGAGCAAAGCCGAAGCAAGGAACAAAGCGATTGAAATGTTGCGCCTTGTCGGCATTCCCAGCCCGGAATCAAGGCTTGCGCAATATCCTCACCAGTTTTCCGGAGGGATGAGGCAGCGGGCGATGATCGCGATCGCGCTGGCCTGTCAGCCGAAAATTTTGATCGCTGACGAACCGACGACGGCGCTCGATGTGACCATCCAAGCGCAAATTATTGACTTGATGAAAGAGTTGCAGAAAAAGACGGGAACTGCGATTATTTTGATCACGCACGATTTGGGTGTCGTGGCCGATATCGCTGACCGGGTTGTCGTCATGTATGCGGGCATTGTGATTGAAACAGGAAAACTGGACGAAATTTTTTATAACCCGCGCCATCCGTATACATGGGGATTGTTGGGTTCGATGCCACGTCTCGATTTGAGAAGCGACCAGGAGCTGCTCCCGATTCCGGGATCGCCCCCTGACTTGATTTCACCCCCGAAGGGATGCCCGTTTGCGGCTCGCTGCAAATATGCCATGAAAATTTGTAAGGAACAAATGCCGGAGCGGACCGATATTTCTTCGACGCATCAAGTTGCCTGCTGGCTTGAGCACCCGATGGCGCCGGATGTGAAGCCGCCTGTGGCAGCAGTAGGGGGGACGAAAGATGAGTAAAACCGAAACACAGGACAAAGAAGTGATCCTCTCCGTCAAAAACCTGAAAAAACACTTTGTTGTCGGCGGAGGACAAGTTGTTCAAGCGGTTGACGGAGTTACCTTTGATGTTTACCGGGGTGAAACGCTCGGTCTGGTAGGGGAATCGGGTTGCGGCAAATCAACCATCGGGCGCACGTTGATCCGGTTGTACGGTGTGACTGACGGTTCAGTCGAGTTTAAAGGAAAAAATGTTCATGAGTTAAAAGGTCAGGAGTTAAGAGCGTTTAACCGCCAGATGCAGATGATTTTCCAGGATCCCTATGCCTCCCTCAATCCGCGCATGACGGTGATGGATATCATCGCGGAAGGAATTGACATTCACGGGTTGGCCAGTGGAGAGGAGCGCCGCAAACGCGTGATCGAACTGCTCAAAGTGGTCGGGCTGAACGAAGAACATGCCGATCGCTTTCCTCACGAGTTCAGTGGAGGGCAGCGGCAACGGATTGGCATCGCCCGCGCGCTGGCAGTGGAACCGGAGTTTATCATAGCCGATGAACCGATTTCCGCTCTGGACGTCTCCATTCAGGCACAAGTAGTGAACTTGATGAAAAAATTGCAAAAAGAACAAGGACTGACCTACTTGTTTATCGCCCATGATTTATCCATGGTGAAATATATTTCCGACCGGGTAGGCGTGATGTATCTCGGAAATCTGGTGGAATTGGCGGGCAGTGACGAACTGTATGAGAATCCGCTTCATCCCTACACCGAAGCACTTCTTTCCGCCGTGCCGATTCCCGATCCGAAAACGGCGAAAACGCGGGAACGCATCATTCTTGAAGGAGATGTCCCAAGCCCGATCAATCCGCCGAGCGGATGCCGTTTCCGCACCCGTTGCCCCAAAGCGATGGAGATTTGTGCGAAAGAGATCCCGCAGTGGAAAGAAGCACAGCCCAACCACTTTGTGGCATGCCATCTTTATAACGAATAATCATCTGAGAAGGGATCATTCTCTGCGCGATGTCGAAAGGGAATTATCCCTTCTCTTATAAAATTCCTCAAAAAGGGGGACGCAGGATGCAGGCTTTTATTTGCAACACTTGCGGGACTCAATATCCGCCAACAACTGAACCGCCCGCAAGATGTGCAATCTGTGACGAGGAGCGCCAATATGTCCATCCTGACGGGCAAACTTGGACCACTTTGGAGATGATGCGAGAAAGCGGACGATATCACAACGAGATCATCCACGATGAAGAAGGTTTGTACAGCATTACGACCAACCCCCGATTTGCCATCGGGCAAACGACCTATCTCGTGCAAGATCAAGGTTTTAATGTTCTCTGGGATTGCATTGCTTACCTGGATGAAAAAACGGTGGCAGAAGTGAAGAAATTGGGCGGCGTTCAGGCGATTGCCCTGTCTCATCCCCATTACTATTCGACAATGGTGGAGTGGGCTGAAACATTCGACGCTCCGATCTATATCCATACAGATGATAAAGAATGGGTAATGCGCCCTAGCGATTATATCCAATTCTGGACAGGGGAATCTTTGCAGCTGTCAGAAGGGATGACTCTTCATCGTCTTGGCGGGCATTTCAAGGGAGGCGCCGTTCTTCATTGGGAGACTGGCAATGCCGGAAAAGGAATCCTGCTTACCGGGGACATCATTGAAGTCGTCGCCGACCGCCAATGGGTCAGCTTTATGTACAGCTTTCCCAATCTGATTCCCCTTCCGGCCCGAAAAGTGGCAGAGATAGCGGAAAAAGTGGCCGGTCTAAAGTTTGACCGTATATACAATGCGTTCCATCGCGTTGTTGTCCGGAACGCAAATCAATCCGTGCAAAAATCGGCGGAAAGATACATCGCAGCGCTGGAAGGAAGATTGTTTTCAACTTGATGAGATAAAAAACATCCCATCCGGGCCGGGAATTATCCGGCGGATGGGATGTTTGTATGTACAGGGGATTCTTCCCGGGCTTGGCCCGTAATTTTCAGATAGAAATGGGCTTTTGCCGCATTGTAATAAGGAATCAGCCAAAAAAAGCCGATAAAACCAAAGGGGACAATACTGCATAAAAGAAACCATCCCAGGAAAGTGAGTTGCAGCACAAATAATTTTGCTTTGTGCCCGTCCATGATTTCCCGGCTTTTGGTAATTGCTTCATTTACCGTATATTCCGGATGATCCAGCAAGATGAAATAGGTCATGGAGTAGGAATAGCTCTTGATGATCCCTGGAATAACGAAAAGTAATGTCCATAAAAAAGTATAGATGGCAGTGAGCAGGCTTGCGCCAACACTTTTCAGATAAAGGCCGCTTTTAAATTGCGAAAACAGATCGCCCAATTCGGCGTGTTGGCCGCGAACCTTTTTTAATATGAATAAGGTATAGCCGATCGTGATGGTGCCGGACATAAAAATACCCCAGAAAGGGATATAACTGAGAGGTCCGACCAAAATCAGAAACAGAAGGGTCACTCCTGCAGCAGAGCCCCAGGTTCCGCGCAAGGACTCGCGGGCGTATCGCCGAAGAGCAGCGTAATTCAAAAACATCACTTCCTTTATGTCGATTTATATTCAACATTATAAAGATAAGTCTATTAAATTGAAACATTTATATTTGGAATTTTTATTAACAATTTTTAACCAATAAAAAATCCCTCTTCCATCTTCGGAAAAGGGATGATCAGGATTAAAGCACCTGTTCCACTTCACGGACCTCCGGAATTTCTTCCATCAAGGCCCGTTCAATGCCGGCTTTCAATGTGATCGTCGAACTGGGGCAACTTCCGCATGCACCGAGCAGGCGGACACGAACGATGCCGTCTTCGACTTCAACCAATTCCACATCGCCGCCGTCACGTTGAATGTAAGGACGCAATTTATCTAATACTTCTTGTACGCGCTCTTGTACAGACATGCTGAGAACCCCTTTCTTTTTACAGGGTAGAAATCCTTATCAAAAGGAAGTAAAAGCAGGAAGTCAAGTTCATTGTAGGTTTTTTTATCGAAAAAATCAATGGTTATTTCCCGGAGAGCGGGTTGCCAGCGATTTTACCTTTAATTTGGAAACAAAAATTGCTAAGATGAATTTGGTGCTTTTCTTCAGCCTGTTTGACTATCTTGTCAAAGGAGAATAAGCGATGAAAAATAGATACGAAGATGTTAAGGAATTGATTGGGAACACCCCGTTGGTGCGAATTCAGCGCATGGGCATTCCGGAACAGGTAGAGCTGTATGCGAAATTAGAATACTTTAATCCCGGCGGAAGCGTGAAGGACCGTTTGGGAATCGCTTTGATTGAGGAAGGGGTGCGCACCGGGAAATTGAAACCGGGCGGAACCATCATTGAGCCGACAGCAGGCAATACGGGAATCGGCTTGGCCATGGCTGCTGTCGGAACGGAATACAAAACGATTTTTGTTGTTCCGGAGAAGTTTTCTGAAGAAAAGCAGGAATTGATGCGCGCTTTGGGAGCAAAGGTAATCAATACGCCGACGGAAGAAGGAATGAAAGGCGCGATCAAAAAGGCGCTGGAATTGGAACAAGAAATTCCGGGAGCATGGTGCCCCCAACAATTCAGCAATCCGGCCAATCCCCGGGCCCATTACCAAAGCACGGGACCGGAAATTTGGGAACAGACGGACGGGAAGATTGACATCTTTATTGCCGGTGCGGGTTCAGCCGGAACATTTATGGGGGCGGCACGTTATCTCAAAGAGAAAAACCCGCAGTTGAGAGCGGTCATTGTCGAACCGGAAGGATCAATTATCGCAGGAGGAGAGCCGGGTCCGCATAAAACCGAAGGAATCGGCATGGAGCTTTTTCCCGAGTATTTCGATCGACAATTAATAGATGAGGTGTATACTGTAAAAGATGAAGATGCGTTTGCGCTGGTGAAAGAATTGGCGCGAAAGGAAGGCTTGCTTGTCGGAAGTTCGTCCGGCGCTGCCTGCTATGCTGCGCTCAAAGAGGCGGAAAAAGCGGAACCGGGAACCAGAATCGCGGTCATTTTCCCCGACAGCAGTGAACGCTATCTGAGCAAAAAAATTTACCAAGGCGGTGTATGATACAATGAAAATCGATACCAAACTGATTCACGGGGGCACTTTTGGCGATCCGCATACAGGTGCCGTCAGTGTTCCGATCTACCAAGTTTCCACTTATAAACAAAAACGCGTGGGTGAACACGCGGGCTACGAATACTCCCGGACGGGCAATCCAACCCGGGCCGCGCTTGAACAATTGATGGCCGAACTGGAAAACGGTGCGCGCGGATTGGCGTTTTCATCGGGAATGGCGGCTATTTCCACTGTTCTTTCCCTCTTTCATCAAGGAGATCACCTCGTCGTCGGAGATGATGTTTACGGTGGAACGTTCCGCGTTTTGACCCGCGTCTTTAACCGGATGGGGCTGGAAGCCACCTTTGTTGACACCAGCAATTTGGAAGCGATTGAAGCGGCGATCCGTCCGGAAACAAAAGCAGTCTATATGGAAACCCCGAGCAATCCGCTGCTCAAAGTAAGCGACATTACCGCGATCTCCGGCATTTGCCGGCAAAATGGGCTCCTTTTGATTGTGGATAACACCTTTTTAACCCCTTATTGGCAAAATCCGCTTGAATTGGGAGCCGATATCGTTGTGCACAGCGCGACCAAATATCTCGGCGGTCACAGCGATGTTGTGGCGGGCATCGCTGTCACCAAAGAGGAGAGCCTTGGCGAGGAGATCCATTTTCTGCAAAACTCGATCGGCGGGGTTTTGGGTCCGCAAGATTCCTGGCTGTTGATCCGGGGAATCCGCACACTGGGGCTGCGCATGAAACAGCATGAGGCGAATGCCCGCAGGATTGCGGAATGGCTGGCTGATCATGAGCGTGTGAAGAAAGTGTATTATCCCGGGCTTGCCACCCATCCCGGCCATGAGATTGCCGCTAAACAGGCCAGAGGATTTGGCGGAATGATTTCGTTTGACGTGGGCAGTGCTGAACTGGCAGAGCAAGTGTTGGAGAGAACCAAACTCTTCACCCTCGCAGAAAGTTTGGGAGCCGTGGAAAGTTTGATTTCGGTTCCCGCCCGCATGACCCACGCTTCTATTCCGGTTGAGAAAAGAGAGAGACTGGGAATTACGGATGGGTTGATCCGCATTTCCGTCGGGGTGGAAGATATAGAGGACCTGCTGACCGACCTGGATCAAGCTTTAAGCTGATGTCAGGAGGGGAAGAAACATGAAACCGATCGAAGTGCTTGTTTACGGTGCGGAGGAGTTGTGCGCAAGCTGTGTCAATCTCCCGTCTTCCCGCGAAACGGCCACCTGGCTGCGGGCGGCACTGGGACGCAAGTACGGTGAGCAAGTGAGTGTCCGCTATATCGACATCTTTAACCCGCAAACCGAAGAAGAAGCAGCATTTTCCCGCAAAGTGATCGATGAGGATCTGTGGTATCCGGTGGTCGTGATCGCTGAACAGATAGTGGCTGAAGGAAATCCCAAACTGAAAGAGATTGTCCGCATCATCGAAGAGCGGGGTGCGGTGCAGATCGGATCATAAATGATAAAAGGCTTCCGCATTATGCCGGAGCCTTTTTGTTTTTTTGAAGAAAAAAAGAACCTCTTTTTTTGCGATTGGGCAAAATAAAAGAGTCGATGTATAATGGCTATGTAGATCAGTTAGGCCAATAATGGAGTGAAGATAGATGTTCCCGTTGGTGGAATTTTGTCTTAACAATTTGACGGATGATGTTTTGGAAATTAAAAAGAAACTGGAAGCCGATCCGGAAATTGATGTGCTTGAATACGGTTGCCTCGGCAACTGCGGAATTTGTGCAAGCGGACCTTATGCCTTGGTCAACGGGGAACTGATTACCGGGGATACGGCTGAGGAATTGCTGAAAAACATTTACAAGGCAATTGAGGAAACGGAAGTTCGCTTTTAACATCAATTATAAATGAAGAAAGCATCCGGGATTGAGCCGGATGCTTTTTTTGCCTGCAAAAGTCCCCAAAACAGGAGATCAGCCGGTGCATTGCTTTCTTACTCATAGATTTTAATTGGGTTATAGAAAGTATCCCGTTCCACAGGCGTGCGGTTTGCCCCTTTGATCAGCCAGATGAGTTCGTCTTTGGTAAGAGCCTGCTGGGTTAATGCTCCGGCTGCGTGACTGATTCGCTCTTCTACAAGGGTGCCGTGCAGGTCGGATGCCCCGAACTGGGTGGCAAGCTGCGCCAGTTGGGTGCCGATATTGATAAAATATGCCTTGATGTGCGGGAAGTTATCCATCATCAACCGGCTGACGGCAATGGTGCGCATATCATCCATCGCGGACGTGCGCCGTTTGATCGATGCGTTTACATTGCGCGGCTGCATGGCCAACGGAATAAAGACCAAAAATCCATTCGTCTCATCCTGCAATTCACGCAGGCGAATCATATGAATCAGGCGCTCTTCCAGGGTCTCGATCGAGCCGTAGAGCATCGTGCAGTGCGTTTTTAGCCCCAGCTGGTGGGCGATGCGATGAACTTCCAGATATTGATCTGTGCTCGCTTTATCCGGGCTCATTTTCAGCCGGTAACGTTCGGTCAGAATCTCGGCGCCGCCACCCGTGAGAGATTCCACACCGGCAGCCATCAACTCTTTCAAAACCTCTTCAATGGAGAGGCCGGAGAGGCGGGAAAAAAATTCGATTTCCGCAGCGGTATAAGCTTTGATCGTAATATGGGGGTAATGTTTCTTTAAGATGGATACCGTATTCAGATAGTAATCAAAAGGAACGGTGTGGTTATGACCACCCACGATGTGAAACTCGCGCATTCCCTCACTGTAGCGCTTTTCTACATACTCCAGGAGCTCTTCCGGCGACATGGTGTAAGCTCCTTCTTCGCCCGGGTCGCGACGGAACGCACAAAAGGCGCACTTGGCTTCACATACGTTTGTCGGATTGATGTACAGATTTTGGATAAAATAAACGCGATCCCCGTTTTTTCGCTGGTTGACAAGATTGGCCAGCTGGGCGACAGTCAGCAAATCCGGTGTATTGTACAGGGTTAAACCGTCTTCCAGCGTAAGGCGCTCCCCGTTTTGAACCTTTTCCACGATCGGTTCCAGAGCGTGGTCAGTGATGGTGGAAAGTAACATCATAAGTTCCTCCTCTCCACGATGTGGAGATTTTTATGTTTTGGGCCGGTTTTGCCCAGGTATCATTCAAGCGATTTAGCTTTGGTTTGTGCTTATTGAGAAAAATTCGATACTCTAAATAAAAGTTGCCATGATCTATTTCATCATATCACAAAACGAAGTTAATAGAAAACGGCACGAGAGCTCTGTCGAATCCAACACCTGCCGGGGTGCCACCTTTTTCTGTCAAGCTTCGGGGATGGGCGACGGCGTTTTGCTCTCCGGATTTGCCGGATTTCAACGTATAAAGGAGATTGATGGGAAAACGCATCCCATCATTTTACAAAAATAATTTTGGTTTTCGTAAATTGTCAAGAGCTTGGAAGACAGGTTGTCTAAAAAATAGGTTTACTTGAAAAATTTGTAAAAATACCATCTTTCATTTTCACCTTTGTCATTGTATACTGAAAATAGTAAGCAAATTCGAACAAATGTGCTTAACTTTAGAGAAAAACAAACCAAGGGTCAAGTTTTGAGGAAAGGGAGGAGTTGTGGATGAACTGGTTTCGTTCGTTGGAGGACAAGATCGAGGCGGTTCGGAAGCGGATGGAGGAAACTGCACTTCGCTTGGGGATCAGTCATCCGAAGGTCTATCAGCTGAGTCGTGAATTGGATCTGCTGCACAACCAATGGGAACAGGAAAATGCCAGGTCGGAGAAGAATAAGAGCAATGTTTATCCCTTGCGCACCCACACACGGCCGGATGAATCGGGCAAAAACCTCAATATGTTTAAAGCGATCTGAATGTTCGCCGCGTTTGCTCGGTTGTATCGGCAACGGATTCCCTTGTATACTAAGAATGAAGGAGGGGATCGCCGATGATCACATTGACGAAGCAAGCAGCGTTAAAGGTAAGGGAAATGCTTGCGGAGCAGGAAAATCCGGAGAAACTGTATCTTCGTGTCGGTGTACAGCATGGAGGGTGCAGCGGTTTTTCATACAGCATGGGTTTTGATGAAGATAAGCATGTAAATGATGTCGAATTGGAATTTGATGGTGTGCGCACCTTGATTGATAAAGAGAATGAACCCTACCTCAAAGGAACGATCATTGACTACAAAGAGTCACTGATGGGCGGTGGTTTCAGCATTGAAAATCCCAATGCTGTCGCTACTTGCGGCTGTGGATCTTCTTTCCGGACGGCAACTGATGCCGGAAAACCAAGTGATTGCTGATTGCATGGGCCAACACCCGTCTCACGTTTACAAAGAGGCGGGTTTTTTATTTAAATTTCTATTTCCGAAACCATCTCGACATCGGAAAAACCGCAGGCGGGACAGAACAGATGGTGGGGACAGCGATGGGTGGCGACATCGATCCATCCGTCGGTCATCTTCAAGTCATCAATGGGACGGTACGGGCTGTAATCGCCCAGCAGGTCGCTGAAGCGCCCGTAATCCATCAAGGGAGTCGTGCATTTGGGGCATAAAATGGACAGTGCCGAAAAACCGTTGCAAACGGGGCAGGCATAAGAAATTTTCCGCATGACTTCTCTTCAACCTCCTGTGTTTAACCTGCCACTGCTCCGGTGTTTTCATGCAGCGATGAAATGCACAACCAAATTAAAAGGTCCCCGGCCTAAGCGGATGGGGACTCTTTTCATTGTTACAGTTTGAGATTGGAACTGTGTCCGGGTTGAAGGCGGGCATCCGGGTCAATATATTGTTTTGCGTTATTTACCGCAGTGGGGGCTTCGCCGAAACCGACGGCGATCAATTTGACTTTCCCCGGATAAGTGGCAATGTCGCCGGCTGCGTAAATGCCGGGGATGTTGGTTTCCATCCGGGAATTTACCTTAATGGCTCCTTTTTCAATCTCCAACCCCCATTCGACAATCGGGCCCAATGACGAGATGAAACCAAAACTGACGATCACGGCATCGACGGCCAATTCTTCCCGTACACCGGATTTCTTGTCGACGATCGTCACTTGTTCAATCCGGCCCTTGCCGTGAAGAGATTCAATTTCTCTGGGAGTGATGATGCGGACGCGGGATTGTTTCATCAATTCTACACTGTGTTCATGGGCGCGGAATTTATCCCGGCGGTGGATCACCGTCACACTTTTGGCAATCGATTCCAGCATGAGGGCCCAGTCGACGGCTGAATCACCTCCACCCGCGATCAAAACGTCTTTGCCCGCGAAGGTTTGTTTATCCTTCACGAAATAAAACAAATTGCTTTGTTCATATTGTTCTGAACCGGGTACGTTGAGCTTGCGGGGTTCAAAGGCCCCGTTACCCGCTGTGATGATCACTGATTTCGCCAGATGGACTTGTTTTTGCGTGACAATCTCAAACAGGCGTTCCTCTTTTTTATTAATTTGCAGTACTTTTTCATCCAGGCAGTAAATCGGGTTAAAATGGTTGGCCTGTTCGATCAGGTTATTGACCAGATCTTGCGCTAAAATCTTGGGAAAACCGGCAACATCATATATATATTTTTCCGGATAAAGCGCAGAGAGCTGGCCGCCGAGTTGCGGCAAACTTTCAATCACCTTGACCGATGATTGGCGCATTCCGGCATAAAAAGCAGCAAAAATACCTGTCGGTCCTCCGCCGATCACGGCAATATCCGTGATTGAAGACGGATTTTGAGCGATGTTTGTCATGATGCCACCTCCAGAAAATTCTTAAAAGATAAACTTGATTTTATGTTGATATTTTATATATTACCTTATGTGTATAAAAAATCCCAATCAAATTGCTGGAATTCAATCTAACTCTATTCGATCTTGGGGCACTCTGCAAACACAGACCGATGTTCCTGCCTTCCTCCATCACCCGTTTTTTGAAATAACTTCTAGCTTCACGGCGGATACAGGCAAAAGAAGTGGATAAAATGTGAACAAAGAAAAGGACTTGCCAAAAGTTCGTGAAAATCATATCATAATCATTGGTATCATTCAATAAGAGCGAAGGTGCTTGGTTCCCCCAGATTGTGATAAAGTAATCAATATTAGTTAGATGGATGTGATCAGCGATGAGTGTACCAAAAGTCGTTATTCTGGGCGCGGGATACGGCGGATTGATGACCGCCAAAGGGCTGGCCAAGGAACTGGGTTACAATGAAGCCGAAATTACACTGGTCAACGAAAATAAGTATCACTACATTACGACCAAATTGCACGAACCGGCAGCAGGTACAGCCCATCCAGATCATGCCCGCGTCTCGATTCCGTCGGTAATCAACACGAAGAGGATTAACTTTATTCAAGACCGTGTATCAGCGATCAAGCTGAATGAACAGGAAGTTCAGCTTGAAAACGGTGAGCCTCTCAAATACGATTATCTCGTCATCGGTTTGGGAAGTGCGCCGGAAACGTTCGGGATCAAAGGGCTTCTTGAAAATGCCTTCTTTATCCGCAACATCAATTCCGTGCGCCAGATCCGCGAACATATGGAGTATATGTTCTCCCGCTACGCAAGCGAGAAAAAAGAAGAATTGATTACCATCGTGGTCGGCGGTGCCGGATTTACCGGGATCGAATATGTAGGTGAACTGGTTGACCGCATGCCTGAACTCTGCCACGACTATGATGTTCCGATGGAAAAAGTGCGGATCGTGAACGTCGAAGCAGCCCCGACGGTTCTTCCGGGCTTTGACAAAGAGCTTGTCGATTATGCCGTCAAGTATTTGGAAGGAAAAGGGGTTGAGTTCCTGGTCAATACGCCGATTGAGGAGTGTACAAAAGAGGGGGTTATCCTCAAAGGCGGTCAGGAAATTAAAGCTGCTACCGTTGTCTGGACCGGTGGGGTTCGGGGCAACAAACTGGTTGAAGAATCGGGGATTGAAACCATGCGGGGCCGTGTGAAAGTGGATGAGCAACTGCGCGCACCCGGATACGAAAATGTCTTCATCCTCGGTGACAGCTCTTTGGTGTTTAACGGTGAAAGACCTTATCCGCCAACGGCACAAATTTCGACACAACAAGGCCAATATCTCGGCAAACAATTAGCGAAAGTGATTCGCGGCGGACAGATTACAGAGCCGTTTGTTTACAAGCCGAAAGGTACAGTTGCTTCTTTGGGAAGAAGAGAAGCGATTGGTGTTGTCGGAAACAAAAAAATGACCGGCGGTTCCGCTGCCTTCATGAAAAAAGTGATCGACTTGCGCTGGCTGTTCCTGCTCGGCGGCGTCGGCCTTGCATTGCGCAAAGGAAAACTGTAAGAGATCAGTCTGCTCCAGCTTGAGCGTTGTCTGGCCGGACCTTGATGGAGGGCCAGGCAGCGTCCGCGCGGACATCCGTCAATAAAGGGAATGGTTCTTCCCGGCCTGACTCCTGTTTCAGGATTTTGTCAACAAACAGGGACTCTTCTGATGAAGGGTCTTTTTGTTTTTGAAAGGAAACCGGATTAATTCTATATAATGACGCGTATCACCCTTTTGTTACCGCTTTCATTGCTCTGCAGCACTTTTTATGCCTGATTTAGGGATTTTTATTTCTTGATAAAATACTATATAATTTTCAGAAAATATATTTTTATAGGAGGCGGTTATATGAAACTGCAAACAATGACCTGTTCTTACTGTGAAGGTGCAGGATATATCGATTTGGTTCTCGGCGGATCAGAAACCTGCTATGCTTGTAACGGAACGGGCCAGGCAAAGAAAAGCGCAAAAGATAAAACACAATGTAACAAAAATTCATAATTTTTATTCAAATGGAACGAGTCCCGTTAAAAGCGGGACTTTTCTTCTTTTACAGGGTATGAAGAGCATCGAGGACATCATCATGGCGAATGCAAGTAAACATGGGAACATCGCGCAGAGTATACCGGCTGGCTTCCGTTTCGCGCAATTCCTGCACGAGATTGAGGAAGTCTTTGGGATCATCGGTTTCAAACGCGACAACGAATTCCTGGTCGTCGATTCCGAAGCTGTAAGTCGTGTTTAATTTGACAGACGGATACTTGCTTCCCACCTGGATATGCTCATCCATCATTCCTTGGCGGGCAGGGAATGAAAGTTGGTACCAGTCACGGGTTTTTACAAACGGATATATGAAGAGATATTTACTTCGCCCCGGAATGATATGCGTGCGCGGGTTTTGGTGTTCCGGATCCATCTTATCAACATAGACGCTGCGTTTGGTCAGGGACAGATAAGAGTAAGTAATCTCCAAATATTTGCCAAGACCTGTTTTCATAAGTTCGCTCGTCATTTTTTGGAATGTTTCCAGGTCATTGGCGATTCTCCACAGCATGAGTTCCGCATCGGAACGGATTCCGACAAGGGAATAGCTGAGGACAAAGGTTCCCGGCTTGCCCTGATATTCTTTCACCACCGCCGCGAATTCCTGTTTTCCTTTTTCCTGTTCGGATTCGCTCAGCCGGCGCCAGGCGGGGTCCACCTTGAAAAAGGAAAAGTTGACAAATTGGGTTGGCAGACTGGGACGGCCTTGGGCACTGCTTCCGCCGGTTTCCGTTCCGGGTCTGCCTGTAAATGATGGTCTGCCTTGTGGACGCATGAAGTGCTTCCTCCTTTACTTCGATTCTTTTTTATTGTAGCGGAAAGAGAAGAGAAGAAGCAAACAGGGGAAGATGCCGAGAGATCCTATTCATTAAATTGCCATGTTTCTGTCCTTTTATTGACCTTGATTTCGATTTTCAGTAAAATGGGTGCGAACTTATCAGAGACGGAGGCGATGGGCAATGAATGTCGCCCAGTTGATTATCTCCATCCCGCTCTTGTTCGTGTTGTTTTTCGGGTTGGGGTTTATTCTCAATATGATTTTGAAAACCACTTGGTTGCCATTGGTGCTTTTTTTCGCCGTCGTTTTGTATGTAGGATGGGATGTGACGCATATTGTCACCCTGGTTAATGGTGTCCTCTTTTTTTCGGGGCTGGCCGGAGCGATTTCCGGTGTTTGGACAATTAAAACTCTTCGCACGAAAGGATATCGGATGTTTTAGCAGGCAAGAAGATTCAAGCGCGTTGGCCGCTGTGAGGCTATTGACAAACCCAGCAGTTTCTCCGCTGGGTTTTTATGCTAAATCGGAAAAAACTAGAGAAAAACAGGCGGAGATCACGGAGGAAAGATCCGCCGTCGGGCCCCTTGCTCCTTCTCCTGAGGAGAAGGGCGATAGAATATACAGCGCGATAGAAAGTTTCCTGAGTCAGTTCTTCCGCCGTATCCGCAATGTGACACAGGGCGAGCAAGAATTTGTACACGCTTCGGGCGTTCTTCAATGCGGTCACCCACTGCATCGCCTCCTTCAATCGGTTCTACTTATATATCCCGAAAATCAGTATTTCGTTACAGAGGAAAAAATAATTTTGACCAAAAGAGGAGAGTACTATTCCTTCCATTCAAAATCCCGCCTTTTTTGCACAGATTCCCAACATCCGAACAGCAGCAGAAATGAACGTTGCTTTTGGTTCAGAGATTTCCCGTCTCGGCCATGTTCAGACGAATCATGAAAAAGAGGAGGCCGGCCTGTAGGAGCTCACGGAAAAAGTACCGTTGGGTTTCTTGTTCCTCTTAAGTGGACGGCCGCTTGCCGTGTGTTTCACGATCCTGTCAATGGCGCGATCCCATTCCGCCGTGTACTTCACCGCGGATTGGCGAACCATCTGACAGGTGAATCTGTTCTTGTTGGCGTTTGCCTTTAAAAACGTCGGGTCCGTAAACAGTTCTTTCCCTTTGATCAGTCCGTGGCGGATGGCTTGCAAAACGATTTCGTCGAAGCTCTCCCGGAAGATGGTCGTATCGTTGAACCTGCTGCGTCGGTTCTTGCTGAATGTGGTGGTGTGAGCGACCTTGTCCGTCAAAGAAGCAGTATGCCACGTTGACCTGTATTTCTTCCACCAGGCGCCGTTCCGAGCCAAATACCCGATGAACAAACCGGGTCCATGCAAAGACGCCCGTTGTCCTCGCAGTATAATGGTCGGGTCATTTCTGCGATGAACGAAAAGTCGATGGCGGCGTCAATCTTGCGAAACCGGTGATCCTGTGGTACCAGCTCCCCGATATTGACCGATTCAATACTGCCTTGCCGATGGACGTGGATTTGAAACATACAATTCCGTCCTGATCTTTTTTGTTATCTTCTGATTTTGACCAAAAATTGCTGACCTGCTTGCCTTTGTCAGCAGTCTCTCAGCTGTGTTGGCTGCTGTTTTTTTATTGGACAGGGAAGAATATTTTTCCATATGCATGGCGAATAATAAGGGTTGAATTTGAGAAGAGGTGATTTAGATGCAATCCTTTGCCATTGCAGGAGATTGGAGACGAACCTCAACACTGGAACAATTTGCTGATGGATTAAAACGGGAAATGGAGGCTAATCATTACCAGCACGTACCGTCGGATGACCCTTTTGTCCAATTGGTGTTTAACTTCGTGAATCCTGATGAGCCGCAGCATTTTCGGCGCAACGGGAAAGGCACATTTGTCGTCACAATCGCTGAATCAGACCGTCCGGAGAATAATATCCTGTTTGCCGGCTACCCGGTCTTGGTCCGGTCCCTGGGCAATTTGCTGATTTATCTCGATCGCTCCGGCGGCAGCTTGAAAACTTATTTTGTCACGTTGGAGCAAGGTTGTTACAAGATCAAAAGGGAGGAGGGAGAAGAAGGCTATTTCCGTGAAGTATTTGAACGGCTGAAACCATTGGCCACCTCCAAGCTGGTGATCGACAATGTTTTTATTCCCGACTTGCCGGAGGAGTTATGGGAAGGAAATCAAACGACGCAAAGCATCTATCAGGCCGGCAAGAAGCTGGATTCCCTCAACCTGCTTCCCGCCCCGTTTCCAATCGACGAGCTTCTCTCCCCTAAAGAATTGCGACATATCCACCGTTTATACGGAATTGGGGGGTTGAGCTACGGGAACTTGAGCGCGCGCCATGAGGACAACTCTTTTTGGATGAGCGCGAGCGGTGTCAACAAAGCGAACCTCAAAGAAATCGGGCGGGACATCCTCCTTGTGAAACGGTACAATGACCAAAACACCGCGATGGAGATCAGTGTTCCTCCGCATGTAACCCCGAAGCGTGCCTCGGTTGATGCGATTGAACACTGGATGATTTATTCAGAGCATCCCGAGGTTGGAGCAATCGTCCATGTTCACGCTTGGATGGAGGGAGTGCCGTCGACGGAGATTAACTACCCTTGCGGAACCGTCCAGTTGGCGGAGGCGGTGGCCGGACTGATCCGTCAGGCAGAAGATCCGTCACGCGCTGTCGTGGGGTTGAGAAATCACGGGCTTACCATCACGGGGCGGAATTTGGAGGATATTTTTGAGCGGATCGAAGGGAAAATCATTCCACAAGTTCCCATGAGCTGAGGGGAGGATTGCATGAACAAACGGTTTGTGCTCGTTACCGGGGCTTCGAGCGGAATCGGGGAAGCCATCGCCAAGCAGCTGGTAAAACAGGGGGATTATCCCATCCTGGTTGCCCGGAATATGGAGAAACTTCAAGCGTTAAAGCGGAAGTTAAAGGATTGTTTCATTTATGCCTGTGACGTCACCAGGGAAAATGATGTGAAACAGATGGTGGATGCGGTAATCCGGAGGTTCGGCAAAATCGATGTGCTGATCAACAATGCAGGAGTGGGTGAATTTGGCGGGACACTGGACATCCCTCTCTCCGATTACGAGAAGATGATTGACACCAATTATTTGGGCGCTGTCCGCCTCACTGCCCACCTTTTGCCGCAGATGCTGCTGGCCGGGGGCGGGCGCATTATTAACATTGCATCAATGGCCGGCCTTACGGGTATCCCGAATCTGGCCGGTTACTGCGCTTCCAAATTTGCTTTGCTGGGGTTTTCTGAGTCGCTCAGGATGGAGTATTCCCCGGTGATCCGGGTGGGAGTGCTCTGTCCGGGACCGGTGTTGACCCCTTTTTTCGGGGAAAAGGATCCTGCCGCCTGTTTTCCTCCATTTATCGCCAAAAAAATGCTGGATGCCGATACAGTTGCCCGTTATGCCGTGCGCCTGATAGAGCGTCCGCGGGTTCTCGTCATTCCGCGTTCCCTCAGATGGGCATTGCGGTTGCGTCAGCTTTGTCCTGAACTGTATCTTTTTGTCACAAGAAGGTTATATGGTTCGTGGATGGGAAAAGGAAGAGACAAGGCAACGGCCACGATAAACGGTTGAGGTGGAATGTGCGATGTACCTGTTTGTTGTCAATGAAGTATCGGGCAAGGGGCGCGGCAGGGAAGTTTGGGCTTATGTGCAAAAGCGGCTCCAAGAGATGAGAGTCCCGCATGAAGCTGTGTGTACAGAAGGGCCTGGCCATGCAGAAGAGATTGCCAGGGACGCGCGAGAGGGAAAAATGTTCAAGGCAATTATTGCTGTCGGCGGGGATGGAACCGTTAACGAAGTGGGGAACGGCGTGATTGGCAGTGATTTGCCGATCGGGTACATTCCTGCCGGAACTGGCAATGATTTTGCCTTGGCTCATCGCATTCCCCTCGACCCGGAATGGGCATTGGAGCGGATTTTGCGCCATCAGGTTTACCAGGTCGATACCGGGATGTTGAAAGAGCGCCATATGATCGGCTTTATGGGGATCGGATTTGACGCGAAGGTGGCAGAAGCGGTCAATATGTCGCAGCGCAAAAGATGGCTGGGGCGGCTTACCTACGGGATTGAGGCGATCAAAACATTAAAATCGTTTAAACCGCAACCGGCGGTGATCACCGTAGACGGACGGCGGTATGAATACGACGGGGTATGGCTGGTGGCGGTCGCCAATATTCCCAACTACGCAGGCGGGATTCGCATTTGTCCTCATGCGCAGATGAACGACGGGCTTTTGGATCTTTGCTGTGTGCGGAACCTGACCCCCGGGCAGTTTTTGCGCGTTTTCCCTTCCGCCTATCGCGGCAAACACATTCATCATCCTTCTGTTGTTTTTCACAGCGGGCGGGAGATCACCATTGAAACGGATGCCCCCTTTATCGCCCATGTGGACGGTGAGGTGCTTGGCGGGGCTCCGGTGACGGTTCGCGTTGCACCAAAGTCACTGTCAATCCTGTAAAGGCTGCGGGGTGCCCCTTTTCTTCCTTTGTGAAGATGGTTCAGGGGTGCCCCGCTCTCGGGTTTGCTGAAATTTTCATCTTTGCGGTTATTCTCCGGTTTGCGGGGGGAAATGTTCCGGGTAGAGAATATGGGCGAGGTGTTTGATTCCGGTTAAAATGCGTGGGGAAGGGCGGCAATACCAGCCTTCTTCCAAGATGTATATATTTTTTTCGTTTGCCAAAGGGTGTCCTTGCCAGCCGGGCCGGGAACAGATGAGGTTTTTTTTGACGCGCCGGATGGGAATGCCTGTCCAAACGATCAGCGCCAGATCGGGATCTTTTTTCAGCACATCGTCCCAATCGGTCTGCACGCTGTCCTGGGGAACCTCGCCGTATACATTGACAGCTCCGACCAGCTGGCTGATTTCTGTCAACCAGTTTTTCGCCCCGGGGGTGAATACGGGTTTGGGCCACCACTCCCAATAAAGGCGAATCGGTTTCTCCTGATGCGGAATCTTTTGCTTAATCGCTTCAATCTCCTGTAAAAATCGTTCAGCAGCTCTTTCTCCGGCTTTTTTTCTTCCGATCGCTTCGCCAAGAGTTTTCAAATCACCGGCAATCCCCGCGAGCGTTTTTGGATTTAAAATGATGTGGGGAATCCGCTCCTGTTTCAGCCGTTCAATATTTTTTTCCATGCCTGGAACACTCAGAGAAGCGATGACCAAATCTGGTTGAAATAATTTTACTTTTTCAATATCAATATCCAGATCGGGGCCGACTCTGGGCAAATCCTGCCAGTGGGGCGGCCAGTCTGAATAATTGTCCACAGCTGCCAGCTCATCCGTCACGCCGAGGAAGTACAGCAACTCCGTGTTGCTCGGGCAAATGGAGACGATTCGCAATTTGATGATCCCTCCGTCTCTGTGCTAATACCAGATCCAATACATCAGCAGGGCGAACAAAATGCCAAACCAAGCCCCGATAAATACTTCAATCGGTTGATGTCCCAGGATTTCCTTTAAACGGATGCGCGCTTCGGGCGAAGGTTTGTTTTTGTTGAGATGGCGCAATTCCGTTAACAGGGCGGAAAAATCATCGACTAACTGGTTTAACACTTGGGCGTGCATGCCTGCCTGACGGCGGACCCCGGTCGCATCATACATCACAATAATCCCGACGATGGTGGCGATGGCAAAATCGGGTGAATTAAATCCCTGGCTCAGGCCGATCGAAGTTGCCAGTGAAGTGACGGCAGAAGTATGGGCGCTCGGCATTCCGCCGGAATTGATCAGCCAGCCCCAATTCCATTTGCGCGTAATAAAAAAATTCCAGGGAACCTTAATCAACTGGGCGAGAGAAATAGCAATTAATGAAGTCCAGAGAGGAAAATTTGCCAGAATTTTATCCAGCATCAATGGATGGACACCCTTTCATTCAAGTCGTTTGCTTGATCCAGGCAGGGGACTGCCTTTTATCTTTATTATTTTCTCCTGTGTGATAACGTTAAACTATTTAATTATATCCTATTGTAATCTTGTTTTAAAAGACAAAAACGCGAAAGTGACCGATCCGGAGATTAAAGTTTTTATATATGCTTTAATGCAAGGAAGCGGATTTGCTTTTCGGCTGAATTTGCAACAGCCGTATTAAAACGGATCAGAATGGGTTTTTGGGAGTACGGAATTCAACAGTGGGAATACAGCCGCAAGTTAATTTTAATTAAAAATAAAATAACTCAAAAGTCTTGTGAAAAATCAGGTTCGGATGGTAGAATTTTATTAACTTTTAAAATGGTGATAGGGAGATAGGAAGATATGTGGGATCATTTGCCGGACCCATTACCGTTCTTCTATGATTTGGAATGCCCGGAATGCAAAAAGCGGTTTCGATTGACGGAAAAGGACCCGATTCTGATGGAATTGATTTGTCCGAATTGCGGGCATCAGTGCCCGATAAATGATTTTGTTACTCAGGATGCAATCCTGTACGAACTTACCCTTGCCCGCAAAAAGTTGGAAAAAGCGTTTTTTCAGGCGCAACGGACCGGCATGAAAAAGGATGGAAAGAATCAGGAAGGCTGATCCCGGAAAAAATTGGCCGAGGGGTTGTCAAATGCACATAGTTATGATATATTGTCTCTTGTCGTTATAATTTGCCGAAGTGGCGGAATTGGCAGACGCGCACGACTCAAAATCGTGTTCCCAAAAGGAGTGTGGGTTCGAGTCCCACCTTCGGCACCAACCTCTTGCTGGGGTGGCGGAATAGGCAGACGCACAGGACTTAAAATCCTGCGGTAGGTGACTACCGTGTCGGTTCAAGTCCGACCCTCAGCACCAAGCATGCGGAAGGCCTTGCCCGGAAGGAGCAGGGTCTTTTTTTGTGATAAGTGCGTTGCGATTTGGGCTTGGTTTCCCTTTCTCCCTCCTGATCCTCCCGGCAATTCCTCAATCTTTGCCTCTCTGAAGTCAAATAAAGGAAAGTGGTGTATAATAACGGAGGAGGGGTTGCGATGAAATCTCCGGCTTATGAGACAAATACCCGTTATTCCTACCGGGATTATTTAAGTTGGGATCCGGATGAGCGCTGGGAATTGATCGATGGTCTCCCGTATAACATGACTCCGGCCCCCTCATCGAAACACCAAGAGATTTTGGGCAATATCTTCGTTCTCTTTTACCAGTATTTGAGCGGAAAACGGTGCAAGGTTTACTTGGCTCCGTTTGAGGTGCGCCTTTCGGAGAAAGAGGAGGATGAGCACACCTTTAACGTTGTGCAACCGGATTTGTCCATTATCTGTGATCCGCGGAAAATCGATGAGCGCGGGTGCAAAGGCAGCCCGGATCTGATTGTGGAAGTGCTCTCGCCGGGTATCGCCGCGAAGCGCGACAAAACCGACAAATTTGAGCTTTATCAAAAATATAAGATCAAAGAATACTGGATTGTTGACCCGTTTAATGAAAATGTGGAAGTTTTTCTGCTCGAGAATAACCGTTTTGCCAACCGCCAGGTTTATGTCAAGGGCGATGTTTTTACGGTCAGCATTTTCAGCGATCTCTTAATTGATCTGAACCGGATCTTTAAAGACGAGTCTTTCGAATAATCGGGAGGCTATTTTTTTTGCATAAAAACATGAGCCAATAAACCGTTTGTTGACGGAGGCATGATCAAGTATCCCGGATTCCCCGGGGCGGATTATTTATGTAAAAAGGGTTGCTGACCTGAACGAGGGCAAGGGACTGGAGGCGTCAGGATCAGCAACCTGTTTGTTTGTTATTTACAATGGCACTTGTGATGACGGTGACGGTGGTGGTGGCGACGGCGCGGGCAACAGATCAAGAAGCATCGACGGCGTCTTCTTCTTCTGCAGCACATACCCATCACCTCCTTTCAAACGGGGTAAGAACCTGGATAAAAGATTGAAGATCTATGAGAAGGAGTAAAGAGGGGAGTGCATCGGAGAAGAGATGATCAGAATCTATCATATTATATGAACGGGGAGAAGATAGAGTAACGGACAAGTTGCTCAGTTTGGCACAAACAGGCTGAATCGGCGAAAAATTATGCATAAATGGACTGTGTTTGATTAATTTTTAATAATATTACCATTTTCGCTTGCCATTTGTTTTAAAAAGGTGTATTTTATTATAAAGCCAGTCGGAATACACGGGATTTAGTCGAGTAATATTCCGACTCCTTGTAAAACTTTATTTACATAGAGGAGGTCTTGTCTATGGCTGATCTGGACGCCAATGTTCTTGTGACCACTGAGTGGGTAGCGGAGCACAAAGATGATCAAAATGTGCGTTTGGTAGAAGTTGATGTGGATACAACGGCTTATGATACAGGGCATATCGAAGGGGCGATCGCCTGGAACTGGACGACACAATTGAACGACCAAGTACGCCGGGATATTCTTACCCCTGAGCAATTGGCGGAACTGTTGGGAAAATCCGGCATTACCCCTGATACGGAAATCATTCTTTACGGTGATAACAATAACTGGTTTGCAGCTTATGCTTATTGGCAACTGAAAATTTTTGGTCATAATAAAGTGAAATTGATGAACGGCGGACGCAAAAAGTGGGAATTGGAAGGACGCCCGTTTGTTAAAGAGGTGCCGTCAGTAACGGCAGTGCAATATCCGGTCAAAACGGCTGATCAGTCGATTCGTGCTCTCTATCAGGATGTGAGATCGGCCATTGGCAGCGATTCCACTGTACTGGTTGACGTTCGCAGCCCGCAGGAATTCAGCGGTGAAGTAATCGCACCCCCGGGCATGACGGAAACGGCCCAACGCGGAGGACACGTACCGGGAGCCGTGAACATCCCCTGGGCAAAAGCGACCAATGAAGACGGTACCTTCAAATCCCTTGATGAGCTGAAAGAACTTTATAACTCGCTTGGTGTTACTCCGGACAAAAACGTGATCACCTATTGCCGGATCGGCGAACGTTCGGCACATACCTGGTTCGTCCTGCGCGAATTGCTCGGCTTCAAAAATGTCCGCAACTATGACGGCTCCTGGACCGAATGGGGCAGCATGGTCGGAAACCCGATCGAGCGGTAAACAATGAAACTGGAACCTCAATCCATTGCAGGCGAACCGATTTTACGGCAATTATATGCGACGGTCTTCACGGGGACGAAATTGGAAAAACTTCCCCTGTTTTTCGATGCCAAGGTGCTCGATCATTATCGGCAAAATCCTAATTTCCAAATCATTCGGACGGATACTTCCGGAAGATTAAAGAAAACCGGGGGCTGGTCACTCGATTTCGGCATCAGCGGCGAGGGCGATTCCATTATCCAAGTCGCGCTGGAGAGTTTGGCCGGACGCCTTCCGGAGTCGGAACATGAGCATTGGCTTTCCCATGTCATAACGCTTCCCCTCAGCAGCAACTATGTAAAAGGATTAATTCGGCCCGGTTGCCTGGATGATGGTCCGATCCGGCCGTGGTAACAGGCAAAAACCGTCCGGTTCAGCGGAACATGCCGCTCGAGCCGGACGGTTTTTTAGGATGAACGCAGAAAAGTATGCTGGTTTTTATAGAAAAATACGGCTTTTTGCCGACACCGAATTGCAGCGAAGGGTTCGGGTTATCCGCATGTAACAGTCGGGCCGCGGAAAGTGATGTTACAGCAGAATTAGGATGTTTTGCACAACGGTTAAAAGGGGATTTTCTCCTTGTCCGCAGCATTGCCTGTGGCTACGTCGGGATGAGTGGGGAAAATCGGAGACCCGGGAGGGAACCAGGATGAAAAGAGCATTGGAAAAAAGAGAGATTCCGAGGATCGGTGCCGCGGTCACCTTTTTGGGCTTTGGCGCTTTGGAAATCGGACGGGACTGGGGATTGGGAGACGGCAGGGAGAGGCAAAAGCCTGACGACAGACAAGCGGAAAAAGTACTGCATGCGGTGCTTGATGCCGGCATCAATCTCATCGATACAGCCAGCGCGTACCACCGGAGTGAAGAGCGGATCGGCAAGTTTTTGTCCTCCCGCCGCCATGAATTTATTCTCGCCACCAAATGCGGAGAACACAGCAAAGAACCGGACACCTACTACGATTTTTCCTACCGCGCCGTCAAAGAGTCGATTGACCGCAGTCTCAAGCAGTTGCAAACCGATGTGATCGACATTATGCAAATCCATTTTGGACCTGACCCCGAACGGGTAATTGATGAGGGGGAAACGCTGGCCGCGATGAAGGATGCGCAGAGGGAAGGAAAGATCCGTTACCTCGGTGCCTCGATCGACGGGGAATTGGCCACGCGGTTAATCGAATCGGGCGAATTTGACGTAATGCAAATGGGATATAATCTTCTTGATCAAACCAACGAAAAAAACATTGCCCTTTGCCGTGAAAAAGGAATTGGCGTCTTCATCCGTTCCGGCCTGGCCGCCGGCCTCCTGTCCGCCCGTGTCCTGCCTCATCTGAACGAGCAATTCAAGCATAAGAAGAAAGTGCTCGCCCTGCTGGAACTCGTCGGCGGAAACGGTGACCAACTGACGGCTCTCGCTCTGCAATTCCTCTATCGGAATCCGGGTATCAGCTCGATCCTGGTCGGCAGCAAACGACCGGAGCGAATCGGGCAAAACATCGCATTATTGCAACAGGAGATTTCCGATCATTTGCTGGAAAAAGCGCTGGAGATCGTAAACGATTAAAATTAGCGAAGAACCGGCCCATAAAGAGTTAGAGGCCGGTTCTTTGTGCTGAGGGATGAGCTTTGGGGGTGTAAGAAATAGCAGAACTAATCGATTGGTTTAATCGTTGGTTTTTTTGCAGGAATTTGAATTTTGTAAATATATGATTAAAAATTTACTTTTATTTCTTGGAGACTTTTCTATATTTAAAATTGAACGCATTAGCATTAGGATCAAGAGGCTCAATTTTCCCTTGTTTTCTTAATCGTTGGAATGCCCTTTTTACTTTGTTCTCCGAGTTCTCTCCTGTCAAGTTTCGGATGATTTTGTTCGTTACAAACGAATGGTTTTCTAGATATTCCATAATCTGATCTTCGATTGAAGCAAGTTTTTGATGTTTTAATGTAACAACTACAGAATTTTCTAATTCCTCGATTTCCGGAGCCACAAGACCTGCTTTCATCATTGCATTCTTTGCAGTATTTAAACCTTCTCCAATATCATAATTAACTGGATCAGGTAGGTTATGGAGCAATCGGACAATATTAGGATTGCGTGCATATCGCTCATCCATAATATTTTCTTTTGTAATATAACCTGGTAGTTTTCCAGGACTTTGAATTTCTACTCGATTGTCGTAAATCCTAACATGAATGTCATCATTTAAACTATAGTCCCGATGAATAACAGCGTTTACAAGAATCTCTTTTAATGCTTCGTAAGGATAATTTAATTTAATTAAATTATCTCCAACTTGATATGTAGCATCCTTTATAAAATTTTGAACGCACTCTATTGCTTTCTTTATTTGTTGCTCGATAGGACCGTTTATAGTAATAGGTTTTCCTTCTAAATATTCTCTTTTGTATTCTGTATCTGTTGTTCTCAAACGATATACCTTTATGGCGCATCTTGTATCTAGTGATGCTTGTGGTTCCTCATCGAACAATAAGATACAACCTACATTAGGATGGTAAGAACCATTTTCGCTTCTTTGTACTAATTTCTGCTTTCTTAGAAACTTCTCTTCGCTGAGAGAAGTTTCAACTCTTTTCATATAATCAGATAGATATCTTGATGTGATGATATCGTCGATTTCTACTTCCTGAATAGAAACTTTTTCGTAATTGTAATGCCCTTTTGAATACGAGAGTTTTATAATTTTCTCACCTTTTATTTTTTTTGAACTGGCGTTCAAACGGATATAGCACTCTTCATTTGCTGTATAATGTACTCGTGGGCTTTTAGGAATCAGCAGATGTAAAACAAAACCATATTTTCCGAAATCAAGAAATTCGATATCGACATTTTCTACACTTGGTTTGGTTGTTTCCATTAAAGTTGAAATAATATCGTTAGCATCTTCGATGTTTTTAAAGCCAATGATTCTTTCTCTAGTAGATTTCTTATCCTCTATTCCTATATAAATCTCACCTCCGTCTGCATTTGCAAATGCAACAAAATGTTTTTGAAGATCAGATGGTTTTATGCGAATACTTTTTATTTCGTGGAAATGATCTTCTTGTAATTCAAGTAATTTCTTTTTTTCTTTGGATGTTATCTTTCGGATTTCCAATATTGAGTTCCACCTTTCATCAAAATCATCTTATAAAATTGATAATAGTGAACTGATCAAAGTTAAGTCCGTATAATTGTATAAAAATGGCAGCTGCGAAAAATAATTGAGCCATGGTGAAATTCCTCGGTTAGAATAGTAGTTGGCAAACATTCCCAAACAAGGAGGGTTTCACAATGG
>NZ_JAECVZ010000018.1:0-68711 GCF_016055135.1 Thermoactinomyces sp. CICC 10521
GATGAATTCGTCCTGAACATAGAAACCTTCCTTCGGAATGTTTTTTTATACCTTTTCAACAAAAAAGGCTGTTGACCTTCTTTGTCAACAACCTCAGCTTGTGCCCGATTTCGGCACAAGCTTTTCTAGTCTTCAAACAGGTTACCCAGACCTCCAAGAATACTTCCCTCATCTTTTTTTCCGTAATTGGCGGCAGCAAAAACGCGGCTGGCCAGCCGGCTGAACGGCAGCGATTGAATCCACACTTTCCCCGGCCCTTTCAATGTCGCGAAAAAGAGGCCTTCCCCGCCGAACAGGGCCGTTTTGAATCCCCCGACAAAGCGGATGTCATAATCGACCGTCGGCGTCATCGCAACCAGACATCCCGTATCGACGCGCAGCAGTTCACCCGGCCCCAGTTCCTTCTCCACAATCGTGCCGCCGGCGTGAATAAATGAGAGTCCGTCCCCTTCCAGTTTTTGCATAATAAAGCCTTCCCCGCCAAAAAATCCGGTTCCCAGCCGCCGCTGAAATTCAACACCGACTGAGACCCCCTTCGCCGCACAGAGAAAGGCATCCTTCTGGCAAATTACCTTGCCCCCGAGGGCAGCCAGGTCAAACGGAACGATTTTTCCGGGATACGGGGCAGCAAAGGTGAGATGCCTTTTCCCCTGCCCCGCATTGGTAAACACAGTCATAAACAGGCTTTCGCCCGTCAACAGCCTTTTGCCCGCACCGAACAGTTTGCCGACAAGCCCCTTACTGGACGAAGACCCGTCGCCAAAGATGGTCTCCATCTCGATTCCGTCTTCCATCATCATTAAACCGCCCGCTTCAGCGATCACGCTTTCACCCGGGTCCAGCTCGATTTCCACGCACTGCATGTCATCGCCATAAATGCGGTATTCGATCTCATGTGATTGGGCCAATTCAGTCAGCTCCTTGAAATCGCGATCTTTTTTGAGAACGGCAATGGAACCTCCGCTGTTCCGCCCCTTTGCCTGCATTTTTCACGCTATTATTTTAACCTATTTCACCGCTTCATTCCCTATTCTTTCATTCTCGGATCAAACAAGTCCCTCAGGCCATCTCCCAACAGGTTGAAACCGAGTACGGTGCACACAATCGCCAGTCCCGGAAAAATCATCGTCCAAGGAGCCAATTGAATAAATTCGCGGGAATCGGACAGCATCGTCCCCCACTCGGGTTGAGGCGGCTGTGCACCCAATCCGAGGAAGCCGAGAGCGGCCGCTTCAATGACGGCTGTCGCAAATCCCAATGTGCCCTGCACCAAGATCGGCGACCAGCAGTTGGGCAAAATATGTTTCCATAAAATCCGGCTGTTTTTCATCCCCATGGCCCGTGCCGCCAGGATAAAATCTTCTTCCTTGACCGACAGCACGCGTGACCGCATCAGCCGTCCGAAGGCGGGAATATTGATGACGGCAACGGCAATCATCGCATTGTTCAACCCCGGCCCCAAGATGGCCACAATGGCAATGGCCAGCAAAATGCTGGGGAAGGCGAGCAAAATATCAAAAATGCGGGAGATAATCGTATCCCGCCATCTGCCGTAGTAACCGGCAATCAGGCCGAGGAAGCTGCCGATCACAATCGAACCGGCAATCGCAAAAAAACCGACTTGAAGTGAGATGCGCGCTCCGTAAATGACGCGGGTAAAAATATCCCTCCCCATATCATCCGTCCCGAACCAATGGCTGGCCGAAGGTGAAGCCAATAAGGCGCTGCTGCGCTGGTCATACTGATACGGGGTGATGACAGGAGCAAACACAGCCAGCAAAATAAAGAGGATAATGATGACACTGCCGATCGCGGCCGAACGATGCCGCCAGAATGCCCGCAAAAAATACCTGACTGGCGATTCATGGATGGAGGGGGCATAATCGATCGATGTGACAGAAGAATTTTCATTCATCTCCGGCAATGATGGCATGGAACATCAATCCTTCCCGTATTGAATGCGCGGATCGATCCAAGCGTAAATCAGATCGACCAGCAGGTTGATCACCACGAAAATCGTCGCCAGCACGAGAATGCCGGATTGAATAACCGGGTAATCGCGCTGCCCAATCGCATCGTAAATATACCGCCCCACTCCCGGCCAACTGAAAATCGTCTCCGTCAAGACCGCACCGCCGAGCAGCAACCCCATTTGCAAGCCGGCCACCGTCAATACCGGGATGCAGGCATTTTTCAACGTATGTTTGTACACCACCCAAAATTCGGACAATCCCTTGGCGCGGGCTGTCCGCACAAAATCGGAGCGGAGCACCTCCAGCACACTGGACCGGGTCATCCTGGCGATGATCGCCATCGGTATCGTTCCCAGCGCGACTGCCGGCAAAATCAAATGCATCATCACATCTCCCAAGACGGTGAAATCTCCGCTGAACAGGGAATCAAGCACATAAAATCCCGAAAATCCCTCAAAGCCGAGGCGCGGATCAATTCGTCCGCTGGAAGGAAATATTCCCAGCTTCTGCGCAAACAGCCACTGCTCCATCAAACCCAGCCAGAAGACCGGAATCGAGACACCGAGGAGAGCAACCACCATCCCGGAATAATCCAGCCATGAATTTTGTCTCCAGGCCGATAAAATTCCCAGATTAACACCAAAAAAGATGGCAATCGCCATCGCCGCCAGCGAAAGCTCTGCCGTCGCAGCCAGATAGGGCTGAATCTCTTCGGAAATCGGGACATGGGTGATGAGGGAAGTACCCAAATTTCCATGCAGCAAATCATTGACATAAAGGAAATATTGTTTGTAAAAAGGCTGATCCAGTCCCAGATTATGCCTGATTTCCGCCAACTCCTGCGGAGACGCTTTCTCCCCGGCAATGGTTTTTGCCGGATCTCCGGGAATCGCATGGACGATGGCAAACGTAACGAGCGACATCCCGATGAGGACGGGAATCAGCATGAAAATCCGGCGAATTGTATAGGCTAACATCGTTTCCTTCCACCTCGTTGTTGGCTATGTCGAAAGTGGCATTGCCCCACGCAAGAGCAATGCCACTCCTGGCCCGATCTTTTACTTCAAATCCACATTTTCCAGGTAGAGCGTTGAGGTCGGGTGCGGGATAAACCCGGTTACTTCTTTTTTGGCTGCATAAGGTACGGTCGCATGAACCAGCGGTACCCACGGCGCATCGTTTTTAATGATTTCCTGCGCTTGCTGATAAAGTTTCGTCCGTTCCTCCTGATCGCTGGAACGCTGCGCCTTGATCAACAGATCGTGCAACGGATCGCTTTTATAGAAGGCGATGTTTCCCGCATCGGGCGTACGCGTATTGTCTTTGTCGAGGAGCACGTACAGGAAGTTGTCCGGGTCGCCGTTATCCCCGTTCCACCCGAAGAGAGCCATCGAATGCTCCCCTTTTCCGGTGCGGTCCAGGTACGTCTGCCAGTCATAGGTGACGATTTTCGTTTTTACGCCGATTTTGGCGAAGTCGGCCTGCATATACTCCGCTACTTTTTTGCCGTCCGGCAGATAGGGGCGCGGTTCGGTCGGAGCATAGAAATCGACTTCAAAACCATTGGGGTAGCCCGCTTCAGCCAAGAGTTTTTTCGCTTTATCAAGATTGAATTCATAATCCTTGATTTTGCCGTTATAGCCCCACATAAACGGAGGAATCGGATTGACCGCCGGTTCGGCCAGACCGGAATAAAAGCTTTTGATAATCCCTTCTTTGTTGACGGCATAATTGAGCGCCTGTCTCACTTTCGGATTGTCAAACGGTTTCTTCTGAGTGTTAAAAGCCAGATAAGCCACATTCATCCCCGGCTGGTTAAACAGTTGCAGGTTGCTGTCCCCTTTCACCAGTCCGACCGAGTTCGGGTTCAGGCCGTCCATGATATCGATATCTCCCGATTTCAGCGCGGTCAAGCGGGCGGTGTTATCCGGAATGGAGCGGAAAATCACTTGTTCCAGCTTGGGATAACCTTTTCGCCAATAGTCCTTGTTTTTCTTCAACGTAATATGATCGTTCTTTTTCCATTCCACGAAGACAAAGGGACCGGTTCCCACGGGTTTTTGTGCAAATTGTTCAGGTCCTTCCTTTTTGATGGCGGTCGGCGAAGCAATGCCAAACGGGGACATGGCCAGGTTGCTCAAAAACGGGCCCTGCGGATAGTTGAGATCAAACTCAACCGTGTATTCGTCCAATGCTTTGACATCTTTAATAACTGCACCTTTATCCCCTTTGAATCCGCCAAACATATAACCGAAGTAAGGGAATTCCCCTCCTTTGTGGTAGGGGTTGTTTTTATCCATCCAGCGCTCGAAGTTAAACACGACGGCATCAGCGTTAAACGGGGTTCCGTCCTGAAATTTGACGCCTTGGCGCAGTTTGAACGTCCACTTTAAGCCATCAGGGCTAGTTGTCCAGCTCTCCGCCAAAGACGGCTCCACCTTGGTCGATGTCGGTTCATATCTGACCAGCGTATCAAAAATCTGTTCAGTGACATGGAGGGATTCGCCGTCCGTCACTTGAATCGGATCAAGCAGTTTGGAGTCGGCTCCGCGGCCATAGATCAAGGTTTTTTCCTGGCTGCCCGCTTTATTGTTGGAACATCCCGCTAAAAATGATGATAAAACCAGAATAAAAGTGAAACAGAATATCCAAAGCCGTTTTGGCATATAAGCATCCTCCTTTAAATGGATTCATCATGTTTTTGGATTGCCGGACGATCCCTTTGGCGACTCACCTCCTTTTCAAACTATTGATCAAGCAGATGGCAGGCAACCTGATGGCCGCCGCCTGCATCTTTCATCTCCGGACGGACTTCTTTGCAGACATCCATGGCGTAGGGGCAGCGCGGATGAAACGCGCAACCGAGCGGCGGATTGGCCGGGCTGGGCACGTCGCCGGACAGGATGATTCGCTCCTTCCCGGCATCCGGATCGGGAATCGGCACGGCGGACATCAAGGCCTGGGTGTAAGGATGAAGCGGATTGCGATACAACTCGTCCCGTCCGGCCAGTTCCACCATCCGTCCCAGATACATCACGCCGACCCGGGTGCTGATATGTTTCACCACGCTCAAATCATGAGCGATAAAGATATAGGTAAGTTCAAATTGCTCCTGCAAATCCATCATCAAATTAAGCACTTGCGACTGAATCGACACATCCAATGCCGATACCGGTTCATCGGCAACGATCAGTTTCGGCTTGGTGGAAAGCGCGCGGGCAATGCCGATCCGCTGCCGCTGGCCGCCGCTGAACTGATGTGGGTAACGGTTCATGTGAAACTTGTCCAGCCCGACCACCTTCAGCAGTTCCTCCACTTGTTCTTTTCGTTCCTTCGCTCCTCCCAGTCCATGAACGATAAGCGGTTCTTCCAAAATCTTCCCAATTCTCTGCCTCGGATTCAGAGAAGCAAACGGATCCTGAAACACCATCTGCATTTCCCGCCGCGCTTTTCGCATCTCTTCCGGAGAGTATTGCAAGATCGACTTTCCTTCAAATTCAACCTCGCCCGCCGTCGGCTCATACAGTCGGAGTATCGTCCGTCCGGTGGTGGATTTGCCGCAACCGCTCTCCCCCACCAGCCCGAGTGTCTCCCCTTTTTCCACAGTGAAACTGACATCGTCAACGGCCTTTATTTCTCCAATCTTTTTGCCGAAAATGCCGCCGCGGATCGGAAATGTTTTCTTCAGGTTACGAACGCTCATGAGCGCCATGATCGATTGCCTCCTTTTGATTCAAGAAACAGCGGCTGAAATGCTTTTCATCCACTTTCACGATTTCAGGTTCCTCTTTGCGGCAGATCTCCATTGCAAATTCACATCTCGGGGCAAAGCGGCAACCGGCGGGCAAATTGAACGGACTGGGGACTTGCCCGGGGATGGCGTATAGCCGCTTCTTTTGCTCGTCCAGTTTGGGAATCGACTTTAACAGGCCTTGTGTATAGGGATGAGCGGGATTTTTAAACAGGCGCCTCTGGTCTGCTTCTTCCGCCACCTGCCCCGCATACATCACGATAATGCGGTCGCACATTTCCGCCACGACTCCCAAATCATGGGTGATCAACAAAACCGAGGTGCCGAATTCCTCATTCAAGGATTTCATCAAATCCAAAATTTGCGCTTGAATGGTCACATCGAGCGCGGTCGTCGGTTCATCGGCAATCAGCAGGCGCGGGCGCAGCACCATGGCCATGGCGATCATCACCCGCTGGCGCATTCCCCCGGACAGCTGGTGCGGATACTCATCCAATACCCCTTCGCGGGCAATGCCCACTTTTTTCAGGATGTCCAGCGCCCTCTCCCTGGCGGCTTTTTTGGAGATCTTCTCATGGGTGCGAATGGCTTCGATGAGTTGGTTCCCGATTGTAAACAGCGGGTTGAGCGAGGTCATCGGTTCCTGAAAAATCATGGCGATCTCTTTGCCGCGAAGTTGACGCATCTGTTTATTGTTTAACTTAGTCAAATCTTGCCCCGCAAAAATAATGGAACCATCAACAATTTTGCCCGGGGGCTTTGGCACTAACCCCATAATCGCCAGTGAGGTTACACTTTTTCCACATCCCGATTCTCCAACCAAGCCGACAATCTCGCCTTTTTGCACGGTAAGATCCAGCCCGTCCACCGCCCTGACCACGCCTTTATCCGTAAAAAAATGCAACTTCAGGTGCTTAATTTCCAAAACAGGTTGGGCCAAAGAGATCACCTCGGATTATAGTTTGAACCATTTATCTATTAATCATTTTTTATAATGTATAAAAATAATGTCAATTAATTATATTCTATCTACAAATCAAAAAAACCTTCTGTAGGAAAATAGTTTATTTACCCGCGTCATAAAGCCAGCGGCTGCCAACCGTCACCAGCCATCATTTGTTAAACATAACTGGACGAGCTTCCCCCGGCATCATTTTTTTGCTCTTCCCTTAAGCTGTGAAAATGGCGGGTGCTAATCTTCAAAACCGTACCGTTTTCGATCCTTGACGGCTTTCCCGGAAAGTCCACGAATGATCACAGTCATTTCACCCGGGCAAAACATAAAGCACCGATCCCCAGATCATCGGAGAATCGGTGCCGGCTCGGGATGTTATTTTCCTTGGTGCAACCGGTGCGCCATATGCAAAACAGGGCCCACAAACCGGTTCAGCGGGAAACCATGGCGAATTGCCTCCGTAATGAATGCTTTGGCCGTGAACACTGCCTCCCTGACCGATTTGCCCTTGGCCAGTTCTGCCGTAATTGCGGCCGAATAAGTGCACCCCGCCCCATGTGTATAAGTGGTCTCGATGCGTTCGCTCTCCAGGACTTCAAACGTCTCCCCGTCGTAAAATACGTCGACGGCCTTCTCATGCTGCAATTTGCCGCCGCCCTTTACCAGGACATATTTCGCCCCCGACTCATAGATCTTTTGCGCGGCGGCTTTCATATCCTCCACCGTGTTCAGCGCCCCCAGTCCGCTGAGCTGTCCGGCTTCAAACAGGTTGGGAGTGGCAACAGTCGCCTTGGGAACGAGAATTTCCCTTAATGCATCCGCCAATTCAGGGTGAAGCACCTCATCGGTTCCCTTGCAGACCATCACCGGGTCGACGACGGCCGGAATATTTTGCGATGCGATCACCTCTGCGGCAATCTCAATGATTTCAACCGATCCGAGCATCCCCGTCTTCAGCGCATCCACCCCGATTCCCTGCAATATCGTTTTCAACTGAGCTTTCAGGGTCGGGATCGGAACGGGAAATACCTGATGGTTCCAATCCTGGTCAGGATCCATTGCCACAATCGTGGTCAGCGCAGTCATGCCATAGACCCCGCGTTCCTGAAATGTTTTCAAGTCGGCCTGAATGCCTGCTCCGCCACTGCTGTCCGAACCGGCAATGGTTAATGCTTTCACTGGCTTAGTCATCAAAATCGGCCCTTTCCATGCTGTAACCTCATGTTTGTCTATTATCATTTAACCCCATCATAATCGATGATTCCGTCAACGTAAACCATGCATTTCCCCGCTATGGGAAATCCATCCTCCTCCGGTTCCGGCCGCGATTGGCGATTCCCCAATCCTGATGGGCGTGATAGAATGAAAGGCATGGACGATGGAGGGATAAAAATGAGCGACAAAATCGATCTTTCACGTTATGTCTCAAATTTGGATCAAAACGTTTATGCCATCTACAACCTGCCGGAAGAAGTGATCGCCGTCATTTTTGCTTATGTCAGCCGGAGCCCGGCCAGCTTCCGGGAAAATTTGGCCAAACTGCTGGCCGACGACGAATTGGCGGTCGGCGTAAATGCAGGCGGACTTGCAGGCACTTATTCCGAAAAAGCCGCCCGTTTCCACGAAAAATGGGTGGTTGGCTACGGGCATTCGAGTGTGGCGGAACACGCTGTCGCCCATATCGGAATCGAAAAAATCAGCCGCCTTGCTTCGGCCGAACTGGAACTGGCCAACTCGTTTAACAGCTTTACCGAATACAGCCAGCGCTATCAGCGTCCCAAACGAGGCGATTTTTATATCCCGCAAGAGCTCAGGGCCCATCCCGATCTCGAAGCGCGTTTCATCTCCATCAACGAAAAAGCATATGACACCTATGAAAAACTGATGCACGGTCTGATGCAGTTCCTGCCGCAAAAATTTCCGCGGTCAGAACATGAATCCGAGCGGGCCTATCGCTCCCGCATTGAAAAAATCGCATTTGAAGATGCCCGTTATGTGTTGACGTTAGCCACCCTGACCAACCTGGGGCTGACTGGAAACGGACGCGCTCTCCGCGATACGCTGGTTCGGCTATTATCCAGCCCTCATGCTGAATCGCGTCAATTGGCGCGGGCAATGGAGAGAGAGATCAGCCAGGTGATCCCCACCCTGCTCAAATACGTAAAACCGAACGAATATCTGCTGAAAACCAGGGAAGCACTCCAATTGCGTTTTGCGCAAAGCAAGCTCCCCCGGCATCCGGTCAGTGGTCCCCATGCCCGTTTCATTTCGATGCCGGCCTACGAAGACGCGTTGCGCAAACTGGCGACTGCGCTCCTCATCAGCCAGAGTCCGCTCTCGTATGAAGAAGCGAGCGCCCGCGCAAACAGGTACACATCGGCTGAACTGGAACAGATCGCCGAAGAGGCCCTCGTTCACCTGCGCTTTTTCGACAATCCGATCGGCGAATTTGACCATCTCACCTACCAAATGGAAATGGTCGTTTCCGAAGCCAACTGGCATCAATTGCTGCGCCACAACCGCCGCACCCATTTCAGCTTCGGCGAGCCCACGATCCGTTTGGGCCGGACCATTCCCCCTCATGTGTCCGAAGCCGGTCTCAGCGAAATGTTCCAAGCCCTGCTCGAAGAAGTGGAAGAAGGATTCAACGCGATCGCTTCTGTCTGTCCGGAAGCGGCTCCCTATCTGGTTACAAACAGCCATCACCGGCAAATCTTTGCGACAGTCAGCCTGTGGGAATTGTACCATCTGATCAATTTGCGCACCTCTCCGGAAGCACAATGGGATATCCGGGCGACCTTTGAACAGCTTCTGAAAGAACTGAAGGCAAACCAACCGATTCTCGCCAAGTATGCACAACGGCGGATGCCTTCCGCCTGAGGGAAGACGGGTGCAGAGAGGCACCCCCTTCCCTTTATAAGACGAATGTTGAAAACAGATTTTTTCCTTCCGCTTTGCCTCTTTTCCCTGCCAAACGCTATAATATAAGTAATGAGAACAGAGAGGAGGCCTTCCCTCCATGTCAAAATTATTTGAAGCATTTATATCAGCCAACGACCTTCAGGCGATCAACAAGAATAAATTGTTCAACGAAATGCTCCGCTCCTTCAAGAAACTCGGCCTCACCCATAATAATGAGCTCAAAGCCGTCATTCTTGATATTGATACCTATGAACAGCTGGTGGACCGTCTGGAGGAACTGGAAGAAATGCAGGAGGATATCCAACTGGCCCATAACCTGAGCGAACGCCTGCAACTGCCGAAAGAAAATTGGCTGGAGAAACCGAATCATACGCCGAGAATGGAATTCTTACGTTCAATGGAGAAAGGATCTTCTACATGATTAAAGAGGTATATCATCCCCTTTTTTCCGAAGACCTTTCCTTGTTGGCATCCATGATGAACAAAAAGCGTTTTAATGAATGCCTGCAACAGATCGACCGCGCCATCGACCAGGTCATCCGTCATCCCTTCAAAGCTGCGCCGCTTAAATATGCACCCTTAACCGGATATTACAAGAAAAAATTTTTTTCCGTCGCCCGCCCCCGCAGAAAACAGCGCCCCGATCTTCGCTTGATCTACCGCTTCAATCCCGAAGAAAACACGATTTATTTTCTCGCAGTCGGCTTACGCCTCGCCCAACGGCCGCAAAATCCACACGATGTCTACCAACGCGCCCGAAAACGGAATCTGATTGATTGGGGGGAATGACAAAATGCGGACGGAAGCAAATCAAAAAGCATAAAATCCGCCTGAAAACACTCCGGCAGGAGCCCTGTCAGGCGGATTTTGTCTCTTTGCTTATTCTTCTTGCGCTTCCATCCCCATGCCCTGAACGATGACCGATTTCACAACCCAAGTCTCACCATCCTTGACACAGGGAAATCTCAGATCCAACCCTTCGTGATAAAGATAGAGATGCGTTTTGGTTTCCAAGAGCACACGGCTGTCCCGAATGACTTGTTCGATCTCCCTCCCGCTCCAATCCTTTCCCAAACGCTGGGCCAAACGCTCGCGCATATGACGGGAAAATTCGATCTTTCGTTTGTTAAAGAGAATCCCTCACTTGTTCCACTTCTTTAAGAAAATGATAAACCAAATCCCGCTTAAAAACCGGCAATATTTTCATCATCGACAATGTAAACCGGAACACCCCCACCTCATTAACCATTTCTTCTACTTTCTTTTTTGATTCATCGGAGATAATGCCGAATTCCTTGGACAGGAAATGAATAATTTCCTTTGTCTCATCAGGCGGCTGCACCTTCGAGCTATGGTCGGGCAGCTTCTCCTTAAGGACTTCAAGGTCAGCAAAAGCTTCATGAACCGTCAGATTTTCATCCAGGCGAAATTCAATCTTATTATCTTCCTTCACTTCCTTTACCTTTGCCTCGATTACCTGTCCAACATGCAATTCCTGCTCTTTGGGGATATGGCGGTTATGGATTAATCCCGACAAGGCAAAAGGGTCCATCGTAACAACAAAGGCACCAAAATCAACAAGGCGGGTGATCCTCACCTTTACTTTACTGCCGACTTGATATTGCGGCACCAGTTTCGACGGCGAAGATTTTTTTATATATTCTGAAATGCGTTCATCCAAATCATATGGCTTGGCCATGTCTGCCCCCTCCTTTGGTGAGTTGATTATGATTGTAACCTGAAAGTGCTTTCATTGGCAATGTTTCTTTTCCATCCATCAAAAAAGTGACAAGCAGCTTCTGCCGGTCTCTTTCCATTCCCTTGCCGGTCCGGCCATAAGGGTCACCCCCTGCTCAAAGATTGACCTCCCAGTGTTTTCCACGCTTTTTCCTCTGCAGGAATGCGAATGTGAAACAGAATAAAAGCATTAAGAAGCGAAGCCCAAACCATGGTGGCATACGCACCGAACAAAATGGGGATCAAAATGAATTCGAGCATTACCACCACATAGTTGGGATGCCGCATCCAGCGGTAAGGACCGGTTGTTAGCGGGCGGCTTCCCGGAATGACAAAGATGCGCGTATTCCAAAACGTTCCCAACGAGCAAATGCTCCAGAAGCGCAGTCCCTGTACCAGCACCAGGCAGAAAAAAGGGATCGGCCACCATTGCGGCGCTCTGCTCCCAAGATAAAAATGCTCCACCAGAATTCCGGCAAAAAAGAGCAGATGCATCAGCACAATGAGCGGATAATGGCTTCCCGCCATTTCCACCGCCCCCCTTTCCCGGAGCAAACGGGCATTTCTCCGGGACAACCGCAGTTCCCAACATCGTTGTCCGAGCAAAATAATCAGCAGTAACAGGGATCCGTCCAACTTCATTTAACCTCTTCCTTCATCTTTTCATTCTCTGCAACCAATCGTCCGGAAATGAACAGGTTCGGCAGGTTCGGTTCCCATTTCAGCAACACCATCTCCAGGCTGAAGCCCGGCCCCATCGCTGCCATCAATCCGTTCGTTCCCGTCCACCCTCCTTGCGTCACCGTTTTTTCCAGGACAAACAGCACGGTGGCGGATGACATATTCCCATAATCCCGTAAAACTTCATAAGACATTTTCAGCTTCTCTTTTTCTGTATGAAACGCTTCTGTATACGCCTCCAACACTTTCCTGCCGCCCGGATGCATGATAAAGGTGCCGATATTGCTCAAATCAAGCTCATGGCGCAGCAAAAAAGCATCGACGACCGGACGCACCCTTGCCCGCACCAATGCAGGGATATCCCGGGAAAACACAACCTTTAATCCGTCATCCTCCACATCCCACCCCATTACGTCAAGGGAATGGGGCCACATCATGCTCTGACTGTCCAAAATCTCCGGCCCGGTTTCGGAAAAGCAACCTGCGGCCTGATCACCGGCCACCAGCACTGCTGCCGCTCCATCGGCAAAAAGCGAGGTGGCGATCAAATTGCTTTTGGACTGATCCCGGTTCCGGAATGTTAAACCACAGCACTCCACAGCGAGCAAAAGAACATTTGCCTCCGGAAACGCCTTGGTATATTCATACGCACGTGCCAAACCGGCTACACCGCCGGCACAGCCCAGCCCCCAGATGGGCGTTCGCTTCATGGAGCCGGACATTTGCAGGCGGTTGATTAAATGAGCATCAATGCTAGGTGTGGACATCCCGGTCGTCGACACAAAAAACAGATGATCAATCTGTTCCGGTCCGATCCCGGCCTTGTCCAGACAGGAGC
This sequence comes from Thermoactinomyces sp. CICC 10521, assembly GCF_016055135.1. NCBI lineage: Bacteria > Bacillati > Bacillota > Bacilli > Caryophanales > Thermoactinomycetaceae > Thermoactinomyces > Thermoactinomyces sp. CICC 10521. Next base: position 12,858 of record NZ_JAECVZ010000018.1, read on the forward strand.
GGATGGCCTTCTCTCCCAGAGCGATGGCCGATTCCACATAAGCTTGGTTCTTTTCGGCAAAGGAATGGTTGCGCTCAAACCATTCCCGCGGTTTGCAAAATTTTCGCCGATCGATTGCGGCATTTTCAAATACAGTTAAAAACCGGTCAATATTCTGGAAGGACGGACCAAACAACTTTTTGGCAAAGGCGCGTACCTCTTCCTGTTTCACTTCATACTCGGGAACCGCCGTCCCAATCGCAATCAATCTGGGCATTTCGTGTCACCTTCAACTCCGTCTTTAATGTTATTTTTTTCCTTCCTCTGCTAATTATGCAGTCAATCGTTTTGCTTTTAAAAATCAAAAAAAGGCACCCGGATCAAATCCCGTCCGGATGCCTTTTGCGATCATAACAGCCACCGGCCAACTATTTTTTAAAAAAGCGAAAGCCATGTCCGATCAGATACCGAACACCGCCAAACAACACAGCCATCACCAATTTCAGTAAAACCCCGCCAGGGATAATTAAAAAGCCGACAATCCCCCATGCCACTGCTTTACTAATATTATGAAAAAAGAAAGCGGCAATTAACAAAATCAACAAGACGATTATTCCCAATGAAAGAGAATTGATCAAATCAAAAAACACAAAGGCCAAAAATATGATCTCAATTATATGAAACAAGTCTTTAAGTAGACCTAATATATTTCTAAAAACATGAAACAATCGGCTCCTCTCCCTTTCTAAGTAAAATAGAGACAAACCGGCCTGTGCCAGGCAAAGTGTAAATAGCCAGGTTCCTGTCTCAGGCCGGCTGATCAAAGAAAAATCCTAGTTGGCAGTTTGCGAGCGGTCATCCCGCTCGTCCCTTAAGTTGTCAAAGTTGAGATTTTCGTTCATATAGTCATAGATCTCCCTGTCCACGCTCTCGATGGGACGGACTTCATCCGAAGCCTGCATGATTTCCAGTCCCCATTCCAGCCCCCAATTCATCGCCTCATCTTTCTCCCGCGTGCGATGATCGGCTTTCTTGCCGTCAATCCGATAAACATAAGGAGGTTCATTGGAGACAACGCAGGTTGTGACATCGCTCCGCTGCCTGCGTTTCGTACGAATGTAAACAGCCGCATGCCGTACGGGCAATCGCTCCACGAACGACGCTTTGACATGTTTGCGGGTCAGGCTTTCCACTTCGTCGGAACCTTCCGTCTGGCCGCAGCTGAGCACCATGCCGATATTGGAGCGAATCGCCTGCATCAGTTGTTCATCTTCAAACTGGTCGATCTCGCGGGTGATTAAACCGATGCCAAATGAATACTTGCGGTCTTCCATCAAAATTTCAGTAATCAGAGGAATCTGCACCATATGGGCTTCATCGATCAGCATCAGGTGAAACTTGGACCCGGTCGGCCTCGTTCGTGCCACCTGATAATACTGATTGAGCAAGTGACCGGCTGTCACCCGCAGATCAAAATCTTTCAGTCCATACATGTCAACAAGAACGATATGTCCCTCTTCCATATATTTTCGAATATCCAGACTCATTTCTTTCTGGCAGAACAAACGGCGCAGCGTCGGGTTTTGCAGGATCCGCTCCACCCGGTCCAAAACGGGTTCCGCTTCTTTTTTCAGCTCATTTTCATCAACGTTTACCCAAAACCTTTTTACATAGGGATCTTGCACATTTCCGACAACTTTTCTCCGAAAGTCTCGATTTCGAAACAGATCGTCCACTCCGAGAATCGTGTGGGTTTGGTTATCTTCCAGCAAACTTTGAACGGCCATGCCCATCAAACGCTTGGTACGCATCAAGGCTTCTTCATCCTCTTCCCGTGTTACCAGAACGGTGGCGATCTGTTGGGCGATCTGGTTCGTGGGCAGATTCTTTACCCTGTGAAACAGATTGAGTGCAGGAACATGAGTGGTGTCATGAGACAAATTAAAATGATGGATTTTCTCACGGGGGATTTTGACACCGAACCGCTCAGCGATCCGCAAGCGGTTTTCAATGATGGGAATGATCTCCCGCGCCGGGTCGATAATGGTAAAACCCGGATTCTGCTCCGGATCTTCAAACCATTCATCCAAAATCGATTGAATCATCTCGACTGCCAGACTGGATTTCCCCATCCCGCTTGCCCCCGTCAGGATGAAGTGTTTACTCAATTGATCATACGAAACGCGCAATTCCCGTTTTTCCAGCGGGTGATGAACCTTCCCGATCAGCACGCCTTCATTCAATTCATCGGCTTTCAGGGAACGCTGGTTTGCTTGAAGGTGAACAATAAAACCGCGCGCATCTGGTCCTTCTTCCTTGGGTTCCTGGTAAATATAGTGATTGGCCGGCGGCAGATGGAATAAGTTGGCGATTTCATCACATGTCCACGTCATGATCGTAAAGGGAAAAGGGATGGGAATCAGATTGGCATCGGAAAGCGGATTCCACCAGTCATGGCGGATAAAGCGAATCGATCCGTCGTATTTCATTGCCGTTTCCACCGATTCGGCGGTTGAACGGATGACCGACACCGCGTTTTTGCTGTTCGACCACAAGGACAGGCGAACATGGAATGTCAATTCCCGACCGGTCAACCGCTGCATCAGACTGACCCGCCGCATCCGCTCTTCCGGATCCATATCCTTCATCCTCTTGTTTTTCAGACTGTCCACTGCATCTTCCGAACGTTCCTCCAACTCTTTCCAGCTGACCGGAGCAAACTGCAAATCCAGATACGAACCAGGGCGCAAACAGTTTAAAATACTACCCAGCTGACTTTGTTTGGTTTGCTGCAAAGAGGCCAGGGGCAATCCTTTGCTCCTTCCGAGTTGAAAGATGAAATGCCCGCCTGATCCGCCTTTTTGCGGCTGCGGAAATTGGTCATACGTGATATCGTGCAGTTCGGCCGATGGATAGACGCTGCGCAGGGTATCCTTCACGCTGTTTTCCTTGTCAATCGGATACGCCATGTAAATGCCGATTTCGTTGCTGTCCGGCGGAATGGCAAAGCGAAGGCGAAACCAAGGCCGTCCGTACTTCAGGCGCATGCGGATCGGGCGGATCATCCCGCCGAACGTCCGTGTCAGCTCGGAGATTTTGTCCAGATCCAACTGCGTATCGTCCGCCGGCAAAATGCGGAGATATTTCACCCCTTTTTCAGCCCGTTTGCGGTAATGGGACCGTGTAAACAGCTGGCTGCCAAAAAGGGCCAGCAGACCCAGAATCGCCAGGATGAGCAAAATCGGAAGCAATGCCAAAAGAGCCGTTCCCAACCATGAAAACAAATTTCCGATCGCTGATGTCGCTCGCTCTGCATGGTTCTGTTCATGGAAGAGGTTCGCCAATAACTTCCACAGATACAAGACACCGATGAACACCGCAAAACCGACGAGAAGATAAAAAAACCATTTGGCTATTTTGCTGAAGATATCGTCTCCGCCTTTTGGAACATTATTCCAAGGGAACAACAAAACCCCGCCTTTCCTAATAAATGATACAGGAAAATTCTCCCTCTCTGTGTCTCATCCCTTTTATCGTCTCAAAAGCAGTTGCGGATCAATCAACTGTCCGTTTTTATGCACTTCAAAATGCAAATGCGGCCCGGTACTCCATCCGTTTGAACCAACCTCGGCAATCACTTGCCCTTTACCCACTTTCTGCCCGACCTGCACTTTCACATGCTCGGGATACATATGGGCATAAAGAGTCTGCCAACCATTTCCGTGATCGATTACGATAATCCAGCCGTAACCGCTGGACACCCTCGATTCAATGACCACTCCTCCGTCACTTGCCAAGATCGGTGTTCCCAGCGGCGCTCCGATATCGATTCCTTTATGCAGCTGAACCACCTTTTTGACTGGATCAAACCGGGTTCCAAATGTCGAGGTGATCCGCCCTCCAGACACAGGCCAGGCCAATTGCCCGGTCGCCAAGCCGGATCCTGCCCCGGTCACCACCGGATGGGCAAACTGTTCGGCATAACTTTTCACTTTCAATACATAATTTTCATAATCGTGATTGTACTGCCAAACCGCACCTCCGCGCGCAAACCAGTCTTCTCCAGGCTGGTGATTGGCAGCCAGGTATTTGGCCGTCGCATAAATCGCATCCTCAGGATTATAGGGATCGGCTTTTCCATCACCATTGGCATCCACACCGTATCCGCCATACTTTTGGATCAGGCGCGGATCGGTCAGGTTGACGGAGTCGGGCAAATCCCCCAATTTGCTTCCGCCTGGATAGCGCCAACCCAGCCAGGTTTTATCCATAAACTGCATTTGTCCTCTGGCCCCAACCGGACTTGTGCTGAGATTCCGGCCAAAATCCGTCTCCACCTTGTGAATTGCCGCTAAAATTTGCCAGGGGACACCGTACTTTTTGCCTGCCGCTTGGTATATCGGCAAATATTTTTTGGCTGCCTGCGGGAACCCCTGCGACACTTCCCACTGCGCATAAGGATCAGCGGATGAAGCTCTGTTTTGGCTGATGAACAAACTCGTGAAAATCGTGCCAAACACTGTGACAGCGAAAAAGAACATAACCGCGAAAACGGCCGCCGCGCTCAGGATCACCCACTTGACCTTGGAAGAAATCCGGTCATGAACAGCCCCGTAGATCCGTTCGGTCAGCACAGCGGATTCAGTCGAAGTCTCCACGTACTTCCGCCTCCTCCACCACCCAATGCTCACCCTCTTTGGCGAGTGACAGTTGATACACCCTTTCGACAGGCGTGAATTGTTGCCCCTTCTGTTCCTGTACAACCACTGCGCCGATGCAGGAAGCCGTCAATCCGCTTCCGCTGCATTGCAGGCGTTCAATCTTGCCAAAGGAAGTCGCTGTCAAACCATCGGCAGGACGGGCTGTCGCCTCTTCCTGCAAATACTGATAAAATTCCTTTCCGGTCAATCCATCCAAAGCGTGCAGCCACTTGGACCGGTCACTGAAATCGATCGTCGTGTAAGCTCGGATAAAGCGATTGGCTGTTTCAGTCACGGCACTGAGCTCCTCCGGGGGCAGTGAGGAGACTGCCGCCGGTTCCGACGGTTCTGCCGAAGGTGCACTTGGTTCCGTTGCAGTCGGCCGGGGCTGGTCTGTCCAGCCCAGCTTCACCAATACAAAGCGCACGGCAAAACCAACCACGAGAAACACAACCAGCACAAAAACGAGGAGACGGCGGCGGTGGCTGGGCAAATCCGTCTGAAACATTTGCCGGCACTCCTTTCACAATCCCATCCGGTTCGATCGCCTTTTATCTTCGGAATTTGATTTTGCCCACTTTAGACCTTAAGTTCGTTGTATATTTATTGACATAATCCATCGGCATCTTGATATTCAGCTCACCCGTAAAGTTTTCTACCTTACCCACCGGGACTTTCATGATGCTGAACAGTTCATTCCGCTTCCAGATGACGCCGACAACCAAAATCAATTGCATCGCGATCGTCCAGACATATCCGACCTTTTGCGGCGGACTCATCTGATAGAGGAATTGCGAAATAGTGAGCAACATGCTGAAAAAAATCCCGATAATCAGCTTGATCAACTGATATCCGACAAATCTTTTAAACCAGTTGACAGCCACGCTGGACCAGGCGGGGTACAGGGCCATCAAAAAGGCAAACGGCGCAAATAAGGCAGTGAGAACAAACATAAACTGATACACAATCATCGCGCCGGCAATGATGAAAAAAAGCAATCCCAGGATAAAGTGGGCGACGCACAACAGCAGGAGCAAAGTTAACCGCTGAAATACCCCATCAGTGGTCACCATGGGATTTGGTTTGATCCCTGCCGCCGGATCTCCCTTGGCCTCCTGCATTACCGCCTGCTTTCGCGCCTCGCTTCCCGGCTGGTGGGCCAAAATCTTGTTGACGCGTTCCGGGGTCATCTGCTGGTCGCTTGATGTTTTGGCATATTGCAACATGATGTAAGGTTCATAAACCATCATGTTATACAATTTGTCGGCGATCACCATTGACGAGACATCGGCCGGGTAGGTAACCTGGTTGCCGGACAGCTCGCTTTGAAAATCAAGCCCGACTCCCATCACCTCCTGGCTCAAACCGCTGCTGATATCGTTAAAATACCGCATCACTCCTCCGGCGTTGGCAAAGAAGACAAGACCCAGAATCAATACGGCAATCGTGGTCAACATCCCGTTGAGCGCTTCGGTCGTCTTCTTTTTGATCATGCCTTTGTAGGCGATGTACGCACCGGCGAGAATGATCATCAACAGCAGAAAATTCCCCATCAACCCTTGGCTTCCATAGCCCGTGCCCGTAAAGCCGGCCAACTGCTGCACCGCTTTTTGCACCGCAGTGGCAAACTGATCCACCACATTCAGGGAAAAAGCGTTTTCCACAACCAAAATCACGGTAAAGTTCCACGACAGGAGCGCCTGCCAGATAAAGTTATTCACTTCATTCATCAAGGTATAGGCGCCATTTGATACATTCTTATCAATATCCAGAAACGAAGCATCTTCGGTGTAAATTTCCAATTTATATTGACTCGGAAAATACTTGGCAAACTTCACGTCATACCCTTGGGCCCGCGCCTTTTTGATCTCATCCTGCGGAAAAATGGTCAGCAGGTCACTGATCAGGCTATATCCGTCCGACGATTGGGACGTGCTGTCGGCAGCAAAGACAACCCCTGCGTTCACGGTCATCGCCATGGCCAAAACCAGGGCGATAACGGCCCCCCACTTTCTTTTCCTAAGATTCATGAACCGTTCCCCTTCTTTTTCATTCTCGTTGATAAGCCCTCCTCACTGGAACGAACGGGCAGGCAGCATTCCTTTCTTCCGTTCCTGGGTTGGCAGAGATACCAGATCCGCATTTTTCTCTGCGCGCGAACCAGGGCGGGTATCAAATGCGATGAAAAGCCTTTCCTCCAGAACGCGGATTTCCAATTCATTCACTCTCTTTTCCAAATCCGACATCAGACACGTACCCGTAGGCAGATTCCTGATGGTTTCGATGTTTCCCTCATTGGGTTCAATTCCGAGAATTTGGCAGGCCGCCTCCGCCTCTTTCAAATCCCGGCACCGGAAGACGAACCGGCATCCCAGATTGGAACGAATCTCTTCGCCCAACATATCTTTTGCGTTTTGGCTGATTAAGTAAATGGCGGCATTTTTGCTTCTGCCGGTACGAACCAGCTCCTCCAGAATCGCCCGGCCCTCGCGAACTTTTGCCAAGCGCCAGGATTCATCAAACAGTACCAGCTTAAACTCATCGGAAGATTGATTGGAAAAACGACGCGAAAAGTCGGAAATCGCCATTAACAACGCGATCCCCATCCGGCCGAAATCGGTCTGGCTCTCTTCCGGCAGCTTCAGATCCTCCACCTGCAAAATGGTCAGCGGCATCGACAAATCGATCGCCCTTTGCGTTCCATCCCCAAACAACAGCTGCCCCTGTCCGGAAGTGGCGAGATAGCTCAAGACATCAACGATCTCTTCCAGGCTGTCCTGCCGTTTCTCCGGCGCCGATTTGAGCCCTTCACGCAACCGGTCGATCACCCGCATCATCGAAGGGCGATCCTCCTTGGCCACTTGATCCACCGCTTTTCCGATCACAATCGCTTCATATGTTCCATCAGCCGCCCGCGCCAAAAATTGCAGAATCCGTTTCGCCGTTTCCGCTGCCGCCAACCGGTCCGCAGTGCTGGCCGCTCCCATCAACGGATCCAATTTCCCACGATCTTCAAGAGTGGCGCGCAAAGTGACGATGCTCGTGATCTCCCTTAGTTCCGGCAAAAAATCAGGCCAATGCGCCCGTTCGTCTTTCGGGTCGAAGATTAACACCTTAGCCCCGTTTAAAAGCGCTTGATAGGCGAGCAGATTGGCCCCCAAAGATTTCCCTGCCCCCAGCGACCCGATAAATGCCGCAGATGCCGTTGAACTCAATTTTTTATCTTTTGGCCCCCGGTCATGTTGGAAGAAAACGGGGAGATTTTGCGACATCCCGATAAAATGGCCTTGCCCGTCCCCCAGCTGGCGGGTGGCTCCGATCATGCTGGCCGCCACCGCCGCAGGATCCATGTAATGGATATAATCCGTGATATACCGTTTCGCTCCAGGCAGAAATTCATTAAAAGCCCGCCACTGATCACCGAACGGAACCTCCACCTGGATCAGCATGTCGCTGTACAAATCTTTCACCAGTTGAATGCGCAAATGGAGTTCTTCCTCGGTTGACGCGGATACACACAAAACGATGGAGGTTGTGATCAGCGGAAATTTATCCGTGCGCAAATTGCTTTCCAGTTCGTTCGCTTCCTGGCGGCTGTGCAAAATATGGTAAGAAGTTTCCACTCCGCTTTCCAAGGCATGTTCATCTTCCGCTTTTAATTCCTTCTTCTTGTTCAACACCTGTGTCAGGGCTTTGCTGTACTCAATCGTTTCCGTCCGCACCGAAGCCTCGACCGGAAAAGAGAGGCGTTGCAGGCAGTAAAGCCATTCCAGTCCGGGAAAGGGTGCTTTGTCGGGAATATGGGACAACGTTAAAAAAGCCATATAGCCCTTCTTCACTTTGCCGCCCACATGCTGTTCTACAATCAGCTGCCGGCCGTGCGAATCATTGAATCTCCCTTCCGCCAGGGTGAGGATATCCCGGGACGGCCGGCGCGCTTTTTTGCCTTTTACCGTGACCGGAATCGCCTGCGGTTTCCAGTTGTGCCGCCGCGGCGTCTCACCAATCCCCCGGTAAAACCCGCGGCGAATCAACCATTCCAAATCGGCCGGAGTCACCCGGCGAACCCGCAAAAATCCATTGATGCGGGAGAAAATCAACTCTTCCTGCACCATATAAGCCTGAATCTCTTCTTCATAAATCTCAGGTGAGTCGGTTCCTGACTGATTAAGCAGGAATCGCTTAAAATCTTTCAAAAGGTAAGCGAGTTCGTTAAAAAAGGATAATCCCTGCACGCTCGCCTCTTTTAGCTTCACACCGATAAAAAAGCGGTGTTGGTGCACTTCTTTTCCCCTCAGATGCTCAATCACCGCGCGGATCTGATGAACGCCCGCCTCGCGGAGTGCATCGTTCCCGTTCAAGCGGCCGACCATCGCTTCCTCATGCTCCTCCAGGCTTTGGAATTCCGGTACGACCAAAGCGTGCGTATCAGCGAGAATGTTCCAATAAAAAGCCTCCAAATTCGCATGGAGGCTCAGCTTATCGTCGGTTGACCGATAATCGTAATTAAACGGTTGCAATTCATAATAAGCGTAAACCGACTCATCACTGCCAAACACCAGATTTCGTTCAAAGTATTTGACCGGAAACGGAACGCGCGTCACTGGGTATCCCCCCCGGATTTCCGATATGTAACTTCTCCTTCATAAACGTAAACATGATTTTTGGGCCGTGCGATTTCTTGGTAACGCGCAAAATGATGCGGACTGAAAAAATGCTCGATCACGCGCATGAGAAAGCGGTGCGGCGCCTTGCCGTCCAGCGTCTTTCGCGTAAAAAACCAGGCGACGAGCGCCGGAATCCCGATAAACTTGATCAGGAAGTAATCCACCCATGACAGGGGCGGAAATTTATTCAAGACCACCATCACCATCAAGGTTCCGACGAAGAAGGCCATCTGCCGGTAAGAAACGGGCAGCGGCAGGTGAACCCCCTGAATGGAGTAGACTGTTTTCTCAATGCGAAAGACCTTATTGTAGACGCGGATCTGCTTCATTTCAGATAAGCCTCAAACAACCAGCGAAATCCGTCGGAACCCAGATGTGTAATGAGTTGAGGTTGGAAAATAAAGACACTCACCAGCATCGCGAACAGGGCAAATCCGATAAAAGCCGTAAAGGCCCGCTTCCAAAACAGGGTCAAACTGATAAAGATCACCGCCAGCAAAAACAGCGAACCGATTTCTCCTCCCAGCGATTGCTCCAGTTTCTCACCCGGACCCGCAACCATCAGCCACAGCAGATAGGATTTCATCACACTAAACCTCTCCTTGTCCCATTCTTGATACATACCAACGGTCGCCTACCTGTACGAGATCAAAATCATAATGATAATTCAGCTGCGCCCCCGAGGCCAGATCCTGCAATGTGACATCGCATTCGGCATGATAAGTGTCGTCCTTGCGGTAGACAGCCAAATTCTTCAAGTCGACAAATCCCATGATCCCGGTCAAGCCGGAGGCCGGCTGTCCATCTTTGCGAAAATAGGCAATTTCATTTGGTTCACCGGTTGTATATACTTTCCAGAAAGATTTCATGAATGTTTCCACTTGTCTCCGCGTAGAATCATTTACCATCTCCCCTTGATCCTGATCGGGTTCATCCCCGCTCTGATCTTGTACAGTCGCGACCGGAGGTGCGATAAAGTGCGGGATATCGACAACAATGTATGAATCGCCCGCTTTTTTAATCGGCACCACAAGATAGCGATCCACCCGCTTTTCCTCTTTCGGGTTGTTGACATTGGTCAAAATGGTTTCTGCATAGATGGTGACATCTTTGATTCCCGACTGATCCGGCCGGTCTTTGATTGACCAGACATCGACATTTCGTGCATAGGAATCCCAGCCGGCCTTTGAAAAGTCCAATCCTCCCTGTACATCCAGGTTGGGCTTCCAAAACAGCTTGAGCCTTTCGGCCCGGGACTCCTCCTTTCCGTGTGTCCAGAGCAAATACTCTCTGGCAAACTGCTCGCTGAAAGCGACCTCGCTCAATGAGGGAGCAGCGGAACTTGTGTTTTTCGCCGGACCGGCGACGACGGCTGCCCTGGGCGGCACAGCAATAAACCCAAACTGAATCGCCCAGACAACGGTGGTGCTCAGCGCCGTGTAAAGAAGCAAAGCCCAAAACAGAAACCGGAGCACCTTTCGACGAATTATCGGCCGTTCCATTGTTCATCCTCCTTGTACCGTCATTGCGGAATCGTTATTTTCTCCTTCAGCTGTGCCTGGATAATATACCGCTTTGGAGCCGGCCCTATATATGAAAATGGGTAACATGTGGTCAATGTGAGAACAGCCCTTCCAAGTGGAACGATCACCGACCGATCGTCAGGGTCCGTCACCCATGTCCTGGTAATCTCATAGACAAATGTTCCTTGCGAAGTAACGACCTGCAACTCGTCACCCTGTTTCAACTCCCCGACATGCCGGAAAACTGTATCGCGGTGACCGGATAAAACGCAGTTATCCGGTTCACCCGGAAGCACACTTCCCGCATAATGCCCGACTCCGACAGCAAGCTCATCTTCGTCGGTTCCTTCAATAACGGGCATTTTCGCCTTTAATTTTGGTATGATCAAATCAGCAAAATGTTGGCCGGTCTTTGGACGTTCCCTGTACGGAACGACAACCCGGTCGTGTCCTCCATCCGTTGCCGCTTTCTGTGTCGCATCCGCTGTTTTGCGGTCGCCTGCCAGCGCTGCCGGATCAGCGGAAACATGTTGAACCGCTCTGATTTTTTCATAATACTGGATACCCGAATAACCGGCATAGGCGGAACCGAGCGTAACCAGGAGACAAGCCAGCCACCGATCCCATTTCAAGCTTGATCCTTCCTGCCTCTGAACATGGTATAAGCGGACCCCAACAGAGCAGCTGCACCACCGAACACTACACCATTTAAATCACCGCTGGCTGTTTTCGGAAGAGCACCGCCGTTTACTGTTTTGGGCTCCGCTGCGAGTTTCTCTGAAGGCTGTTTGGAATTCGCCGTGACATCTGGAGAATGGGTTGCTCCTGAAGCATACTGCATCTCGGATCGGGAAGCACTGTATTTGGAACCTTCAGACTGTTCATGTCCCTGAACCGTCCTCACAGGCGGAACATAATGATGGGTCTGGCTGTGCTTGGCCGCCTTGGATGATGCCTCTTTGGATTGGTCAGTCGCATGGGGTGATGTATTTGACTTCGGAGGCAATTCCTGATGCTGACCTGATTGAAGCTGGTGATCCGGTTGTTTTGTTTGGGTTTCCCGGGACTGATCCTCCCTGGATTCGGATGGCCGATCAAGCACAGAGTTCGCATTATTCAGGCTTCTCCGCTCAGTCTGCTTCTCCTGAACGGGCACATCGGGCTTTAATTGCTGAAAATCCTTTCCTGTGCCGTTTTCGGTCGGCCGGTCCTGAATGATCTGCTCCACTGAACGATCCTCCGCCCGGGGAGGCTGAGCTTGGACGCCCACCTTAGAAGCCGGCTGGTCAAGCGGCGGTGTATCCTTGCCCCACTCGCTTTCCGCAAAGGCTGAACCCGCGCCAACGGTCAAACCAGTGACCAGGCAAAGGGAAAGAGTCGCCACCGTCCGGTTGAGATGCCGCTTGGGAACCGGTTTTTTACGATTTTTGCCCGAATTGGGATACTCCAAATCGAATTGCATGAGCAAATTGGAAAAGAGGTTATGCGACTTTATATCAGTACGCCAGGAATCCAATATTTGTTTGGGATCTTTCACTTTATCCCCCTCCTTAAGGGTAAGGCGGTGCAATCCGCCGACAAGCAATTCCATTTATAATTATTCATTGCAAAAAAGCCGGCAACAGGAGAACACGCTGTCAGTCCGATTTTCCGCCTTCCAATGGAAAAAAGTGGTCCGCCTCAATTGGAAAGATCATGTACAATATCCATTTCTTTTCCCTATAATATTACACAAATCGTACTTTTTTCAACACAATTTTGTAAAATTTCCTGATATATTTTTTTTATCGACTATTTAAACCGGCACGAATATATTTTTATTCCTCTGTATAAGAAGCAACATTTCCACTATAAAGATGAATCTTTAAACGGCAGAGAAGGCGACTTTTTGCTTTTAAAATTTTAAAAATTCCCATTGCCCGAATGGACATCCCCCTCCTTTTGCCGAGGATATCAGCAAAAACAATCTTTCACTCCGTGAATTTTAAGCGGAAAGCAAACCGGCCGGAAATCCGTCTCCCAGTCAAACATATTACCGATGTCTTCAAACCGTCCCTCCCGCAATTAATTTTTATACAAAAAAATTAATAATTATTCATCTCCCTGACCGACCGTGATCAGGGCAGCCAACATACTTTTTTTATGCGATTATCGCCAATTTTTCATCCGCTTCTCCAAAGTCCCCGTAAATAATTCCAACACTGTCCCATCCGGATCAGTAAATTGGACAGACCATCCCCCTCCGCGAAACACAGGTTCCCTGACAAAGGGCACTCCATGCTGCTTTAATCGGGAAACGGCTTCGGAAAAATTCTCCTCCGCAATCGTAAAAGCGACATGGTCGATTCCCATTCCCTCTTGTCTCCGCCGCTGCTTCGTCTCTATCAAGCAGATCCATGCCTCTCCCCACTCCAGATAAACATCGCTCCGCCCGCGATGAACCAGCTTCATTCCCAAAACATCGAGGTAAAAGGGAAGGCTTTGCCGCAAATCGTTCACCCGTATTGTCAAATGATTAAATCCTGTAATTTTCATCGGTCATTCTCACCTGTTCCTTTTTTCTTTGAAAAATTTCCCTTAACGGCCGCAAGCAAAACTCACAATACACGGAAGATTCATTGTCTTTTGCAAGCAGATGGGGACTGGCTTTTTTGCAGCGGCCTTTGGGCGAAGAAGCAAAATGTTTCTCAAAAGCGAATCGGGCTGGTCTGCCCCGGAAAAAAAGTCAACCAGCCCGTCCAATGTTCAAACGGATATGCGAAAGCGATACGTTCCCCGCCCGATGATATCCCGGTTCTTGTCCACCACTTGATACGGAAGCTCAATGTCAAAGGAAGAACTGAAGAACTGAGGAGCCAAGCGAAGCTGCTCTTCCCCTTCCCACACCCATTGATATGTTGTTCCCCCATAGCGAATCCCGTTTCTGTACCAAGGATGCTCATTGGTCCCCGGATCGTTCAAACAGAGGAAGAGCGACAGATCATCACAGAACTGCAACAATCGGAAGTTGGCGTCGCTGTTTCTTTCTTCCGTCCCGGTAAAACCTTTTCGCAAACGATGTTGCCGGGTCAGTTCCTGCTGTCGAAATTGCTGTCCGACCGGATCTTTGGCATCTTGAAAAAACGAAGCAAAATGTTTGCTGCATAAAAATCCGGCATAGGGTGAGAACGATTCTACCTTGGAAATTCCTTCGCTGTAGGCTTTCACTTTCGGCAACATCGGATACTGATCAAATGAATAGGGAGCATCCGCCTCATCATTCCACAACACTGATTGATCCAATTCCCTCCATCCGATATCATGATGGGAGATGGCATAGAGGGTTGTTTCCCGCGGTTCGATCTCCTGCTTTACATGCGCAGCAAATTCCCCTGAGACTAAACTGTGATCATGCTGTTTGATCAAGACAAACCCGTTTTCCTTCTTCCTGACGATCATGCTGTCCCTCCTTTTCGTGCTAGACCGGGTGAAAAAACGCGAAATCATGGATGGCAAAAGCGGACATGATTGCGTAGGAAAGCGGTTCCAATCGTATCTCAATTCAGAAAACAAAATGCGAAGGAAGCCCCCCACGGCCCTGTCCAGCGATGCACTCACACGGAAAGAAGCCGGATACAGACGGGTTCCGGCTTCTTTACAACGAAGGTTACAAAGCATCGTTCATAAACATTTGCGGATTCGGCTGTACAGCCTCCTCTTCCGGTTGCTTTGGCTTCTTCTCCTGGTTGAGCGCTGTTTCAATCAGCATGATCAACCCTTCATTAAAACTGAGATTGCGTTTGCGGCAAAAGTGCTCAAACTCTTTTTCCAACGGACGCGGCACCAAAAGAATGCGTTCCGATTTCGATTGCTCCGGCCCGTCCACGTTTTCCCGGACAAATTTTTGAAACAGATCCATATGCACTCCTCCGATGACTACAACCTTGCTGTCAACAACCACACACAGTAAAAAGAATAAACGTCCTAAGTTCATTATATTCTGTTTGGATCACCCATTTCCATAACCCATTGTCAAACGGTCCGGAATCCGGGTTCCATTTTCACACCACCGAATTTTTACTCACAGAAAAAACAATATTAATAAAAAGCAGTCTGTTGACAAAGTTCCAAATAAAGGGTTATTATGTTTTGCTCGCAGAGAAATACAAAAGCAACGGAGGGAGATATGTTAAACGGAGAAAAAATCCGCATTCGCCCATTGACGCTGGACGATGTACAACCGATGCTGGAATTGGTGCAGCGAAACCGCTCCTTTCTTCAACCCTTTGAACCGATCCGGCCGGAATCCTACTTCACTGCCGCCGGACAACATTCCGCCATCGAGCAGGCGATCCGGCAATGGAAATCAGATCAGGGATATCCCTTCGGCATTTTTTTGCTGGAAAACCATTCCCTCATCGGCCGGGTCAACCTGAGCAATGTCGTGCGCGGGGCCTGGCAAAACTGCACAATCGGATATTTTATGGATGAACGGATGCAAGGAAAGGGATATATGACCGAGGCAGTCAAATTAGCGGTTCAATACGCTTTTGCGACGGCCGGGTTGCACCGTGTCCAAGCCGCCATTATGCCGCGCAATCTCCCCTCCAAACGCGTGGTCGAAAAAGCGGGATTCCGTTATGAAGGCCTCTCGAAACGTTATCTTTGCATCAACGGCAAATGGGAGGACCACGAAATTTATTCCATCACCTCGGAAGAGTGGCCGATGCCCTCGATTTGACCGAACGGATTCACCCCGTACCGATCCGGAAAACCCCCGCAGACGCCTGCGTCCCGTGTCGCCGGCACGCGGGCAATAAGATCAAGAAACGCAATTTAAAGACTCACGGGCAGGCGACAATCGCACGACAAACCCATCCGCCAGGAAAACCGGACGGATGGGTTTCTCTTTGTCAGCGAATTGATGCTTCCGTAGACTGGCCGCTGATTTTCAAATAAAATTGCATCTGTGCCGCATTGAAATAGGGAATTAACCAGAAAAACCCGATTCCCAGCGAAATGAAGGACAAAAGGAACCAGCCGATAAACGTGAGATGCAGCACAAACAGCTGCCACTTGTGGCCGTTCATCAGCTTCCGGCTCTCCGTAATCGCTTGGAATGCCGAATATTCGGGATGATCCAGCAGGATATAATAAGCCATGGAATAAGAATAGGACTTGATAATCCCGGGAATGATCAACAGTATACTCCATAATGCAATATAAATTGATTGCAACACAACCACACCGATGGACCGGAGATACCACTCCCCTTTAAAACGTGAAAACAGATCCCCGGTTTCTGCTTCTTGCCGGCGCACCAACTTCATGATAAACACGACATATCCAATAATGAGCGGAGCATATACAAAGATCCACCACAGTAATTGAATCAGTGTGTTAAGGAGCGACACCCCGTCCAATTCGTTCTGCGGATCACTCGGCTTCAAAAACAGATCAATAATGGTCGGAACACCGTTAACTAAAATAAGATATAAAATTGTAACTCCGACCGCGATGCCCCATTTCCCCCGCAAAGAATCTCGCGCGGCTTGACGAAGAGAAGAATAGCTCAACGATCTCACTTCCTTTTTTGTTTTATATTCAATAGTATAAATATACAGAACATTATATTCAAATATTTATATTTTTACTTCGATTTTGGTAAAAAGGTTGCGAGCAAACGTGTACTCCCCGTATTTTGTCTGACTCCCCAAAAAACACTCATGTCTTTCCGGCACAGCCTGAAGAAAGTCAAAACCGACATCACGGAAAGCAGGGGAGGAGCCCCTCTCCCCGTCATGTGACAGCAACTTGAAAACAGATCTCTTCCCCTTCACTGTATTTCAATTTTGGCACGGCGTTTGCTGAAATCCCAATCGGCATAATAAGCATGGGCGACCAACAGGTTGGGGCCGGCACATTTCGCTTTCAGGCAAAAACAATGGGTTTTCTTGGCCAGCGGATGTTCCAGCCATTGCTGAAAAATATCGTCCAGCCGGTCTGTTTTGATATTTCCCAGAGCGGGAACATCCCCAAAATCCGTCACGATGACATCTCCGGTAAACGCATTGACATTCAGGCGGTTGCGTCCATCGGGATCCTGTCTGACCGTCACATTCGGCTCACGATGAAGCCTTTGCCACAGCTCGCGATCCTCCGCTTTGTCGCTGCACGGGTAAAATGGAAGGGTGCCAAACAAGATCCATACTTCCGGATGGTGTCCATCGAGCAGGCGGTGCACCGTTTCCCGGTACTGATCCAGTGTCAGCAGCTCCATTCCCCTTGCAAAATCGCTCGGGTAAAGGGGGTGAACTTCATGCCGCTTGCAGCCCATTTCCGCAATATCCTGATGCATCTTCACGATATGGCGGGAAGTAAACGGGCTTAACAGCGACTCGGCTGAAATGAAAACACCTTGTGCGGACAATTGGCGCGCATTTTCTTTCAACCGGTTAAACAGGGTCTCCGCCGTTTTAAAATCCACGTCTTTTTTTGCTTTCTGAAAAGCGATACGGTAAAAATCCTCCGCATCCCGGTAGTTATAGGAAATATGTAAGACATCCAAATCCTCGATCCAATCCTCGTACCGGCTTAACGGCAAGGTCAGGTTGGAATTGAGCTGGGTATAAATCCCCCTCTCCCGGCAATATTTAAGCAACGGACGAATCGTTTCTTTTACGACACGGGGATTTAAGATCGGCTCTCCCCCTGTAATGCTTAATGTTTTTAATGTCTCCACTTCATCAAGACGACGGATCAACTGATCTACGCTGATCGGCAGTCCTTCCCTTTCCACCAGTGTCTCTCCAACCGCACAATGCTCACATCGCAAGTTGCAAAGGTTGGTTACCGTAAATTCCACACTGGTCAATTCGTACTTTCCTGTCGCGGCTCTCGTCATCCATGCATCCCAAGGATCATATTGCGGAGTGACCGGTCTTATCCCTTTTTGATTTGGTTGCATTTCACGCTCTCCTTTTTTCTTCTGTCAAAGTGCCGTCACATGTCGGGGCGGGGCGCACTCATCCATCCGGGTTTACCGGATTTTCATCCTTTGGGTTGTACCGAAAAGACATGCATTTTTTCAAAAAACAGGCACGGGTGAGAGTATAGCCCAGCGCTGAAGTAACGTCAATATTTCCGGCAATGTTACAACAATATTTCAGAGCCCGGTTTTATGTTACCGGGCCCGCACAGGCGCACGATGGTGTGACCTCCACTGCAAGCCTTGAAAATCAGTCTTTTTGATGCGCAATGCCCTCATTTGTCAGGATGTTTTTTTGTTTCAAAAAGCGTCTTAACGTAACCGCAAGATTACATTTCGTTTTCAATTGCGTAAAATCGCGGACAAACGCAAAAAGCCATTCTATAATAAACTCATCAAGAGATTGATGGAGGGAAACAGCCATGAATAACGCTTCAATCGGTTTGTTTAATGCAACGCTCATGAGCCTTCCGGTATGGGGAATCATTTATTTCGCAGTTCGTCTCTTGATTGGATAAGGATCATCATTTCCAAGCGGAATTGCCATAAATCAAAAAATCACACAGGAGGTCATTCAGATGAACAATGCACTTGTCGGTTTAATCAATGCTTCTCTCTTGAGTATTCCTTGCTGGGGACTGATCGGTTATGCCATCCACACTTTTTTCTAAGCGGAAAACCTAGGAACGCTTTCTCCAAATAAATGGAAGAAGGCGTTTTTTTATGCCTTTTTCCCGTCATGAAATCGGCGTGTGTCTCGGCTCCGACTTGCAGCTGTACTTTCCCCTTCGTTATAATGAATTTTTGAAAGAGGACGAGAAAAGAGGTGTGGCCTTCTGTGACAGTACCTGCATGGCTTGAATGGTTCTATCTGTTCTTCTGGATCGTGTTTCTCCTTTTCCTGGCAATCGGCGGTTACTTCATGTTCCGCAAGTTTTTAAAAGCACTGCCCAAGGAAGACGGGAAATCGATCCTCGATTGGCAGGAGTATTATATAAACCAAACGCTGCATCTCTGGTCGGATGAACAAAAAGCGCTGTTAAATGAACTGGTTGAACCCGTGCCCAAACTGTTCCGCGATGTGGCCAAACAGAAAATTGCCGGAAAAATCGGTGAACTGGTTTTGCATGAACAGGCTGAAAAATTAACGGAAGAACATATCGTGAAAGGTTACATTTTGGCCACACCCAAACGGGATCACAAGTGGTTGATCAAAACACTGCAAAAAAAACAGATCGATCTTTCCGCCTATCAACATTTATTCCAATAAGGAAGGAAAAAACTTGAACCGTTTCGACGGGCGTGTTATGATGTGTTTATAATTAAGCGTTAAAAAGTCGGATGCAAGTCAAGTTTCATCTTGTGGCCTCTTGTTTAGCGTAACAAAAGGTTTTCAAGTGCTTGAGTTTGACCGCTTTTTAATGGAAGAAGGAGGCCCTAAGATGAAGGGTAAGGTTAAATGGTTCAATGCTGAAAAAGGTTATGGATTCATCGAGCGCGAAGACGGTGGCGATGTATTCGTACACTACTCCGCGATCCAAGCCGATGGATTCAAAACCCTCGAAGAAGGCGAACCGGTTGAGTTCGATATCGTAGAGGGTGAACGCGGACCCCAATCCGCCAACGTTGTTCGCTTGAACCAAGTCCGCTAAACTCAAGCCACAAAAAAGCACTTTCCTTAGGGAAAGTGCTTTTTTAATCATGCAACCGGCAAGGTTATTCCTCAATTAAGTCCAGGAACGTGAAAAAGGCTGTATCCAGATCGTAAGTTTGTGCAGAAATGCAATTATTTACCTTAATCGTAAATCCCTTTTTGTTGTCGTACGTGACCTCGATCGGCTCCGCTTCCTCTGTAAAAGCAAACAGAGAGCCGATTTTTTTGTTTTTCAGTTCACAAAAGGATACATAGAATTGGCGCTCATCTTCCGCACACAAATCGGAGGGCGGGGGAGATACCACCTGTGCGCTGGGAAGAGCCTCCGTCCATTGTGTCTGAATTTGTGACATGGCTTCCTCCAGCATTTTCGCCTCTTCATAATAGACGGCGGACAAAAATTTGCGGGGTTCTTGCAAACTCTTGTTATAAAAATATTCCATCTGTTTCTGAAGCGCTTGCAACAAAACCCGTTTAAGGTCATTATTCAAATTTAAAAAGATCATCCTTTTCACCCGTGACACTTCCTTTCACCAAAAAATCGGGAACGGATTTATCCATTCGCTTCTCTTCCCGGAAGGAAGAGGCGATCAAGAATTCGCTTTTTCTTTTGTCTGGATCCAATCTTTTTGGAACTCTTGCTTCTTTTCTTCCCTTACAAACTTAGTATAAAGAAGAGCTGAAGGTTGATTCAATCAATTATTAGAATTAGATAAATATTTTCTATATTGCGGAAATATTCTTCTATGGTATTTTTTCTGCCAAAAAATAAAAAAAATATCTCGTATATTTCTGGAAGTGCAGTAATAATTAATTTTATACTGCAAAAAATATCAAAAATCATGTTGTAACTGCCACACACGTTGTGATATATTTTGTTAGAAAAATGCGAATAGTAGAGAAGGAGGTATCCAAGCTTAATGGATTTTGTCAAGGTCGGGCAACTGATCCGCAAAACTCGCAAGGAACGCGGGATGACCCTTGACGATCTGGCTGATGACTATATTCCCCGGGCCACTCTCTCCTCAATTGAACGCGGATTGACGCAAAATCATGTCAAGGTTCGCTACCTTCTCCGTAAGCTGGATCTGTCTCTCAGCGAACTTTCCAAAAAAGATCAGGAAGAAGCCGAAGAACGCCGGCTGGATTTGCTGATCCTGGAGAACAAGCTGTACGCCGACCCCAAAAAAACCCTTGCAGAACTCTCCAACCTCCCCCCTTCCTACGATGGCCCACTTCTTCACTTTTTAAAAGGAAGATGTCACTTCAAATTAAAGCAAAACAACAAAGCCGTTGAGTATTTTCACAAGGCCTTGCAGGAGATCGAAAAAACTGTCGACTATCAACCGCATAATTTAAAACCCTGCATTTTGAACAACCTGTCGGTCATCGAGTTTAAACACACCAAAAACAAAGAGAAAGCCTTGCGCTATGTGGAAGAAGGAATCAAAAGTTTTGATCTTGGCGGGGAGCGAAAATATTATTACACCATCCTTTTAACCAATAAGGCGATCTATCTGCGCGCATTGGGGAGAGCGGAGGAAGCACTGAAAACCCTGGAGCAAATCACCGTGGATTCACTTGATATCAATATCGAAACAGCGATCGGCATCTATGATCTGCAGGCAAAACTGAAAATGGAGATCAAACTCTATGACGAAGCGGCCGCCTGTGCGCAAAGAGGACTGGAAATTGCGAGAATTAACGATAATTTTGAACGGCAACTCGAGCTGTACATCACCTTGGCCGACATTTACCGCGGGCGTAGAGAACTTGACCGCGCCGAAAAATGCCTGAAAGCAGCCATTGATTTGAAAAGCAAAATCTCGCGAAGACACTGGCTCCTCCTGGAAGCATATCAAAAGCTCGGAATTGTCTATTTTGAGAAAAAAGAATTCCAGCTTTCTCACGACATATTACAGAAAGCATCGAAAATTGCAAATAGAGAAAATGATATGTTAAAATACTCTAAAACATTGCTATATATAGCAAAAATCTTACTTGCAGAACAAAAAACATCCGATGCAATCAAATATTTATTAAAAGTCTATGAGTTAGATACGGATACCAGCAGCAAGCTTGAAGCATTGTTTGGACTGGCACAAGCCTATCTGGCACTCAATGATGAACCCAACTACGCAAAATACTCGAAGCAATACTTCCAACTGGCCAAGGGGTAAGTTGAAAAAGGAGGGGCTTCCTGTGGTGTATCTCGGCGTTTTCGGCGATCCTCCAAGTGATACCGAACCGATTGATTAAAAAATGGAGGGCTTCCTTACTCGTGTGTGAAAGAAAAATTTTGGTGCTCTTGGGTACCGAACCATTCCCATCATGAAAGGGAGCCTTCCCTTTATCCGTTTGCGGCAACTTTTCCCTTGGTATGGAGACTTTCGGATCAATCGCGCCTCCGGGTTCATCGCTTCAGGATGACATCTCGGTAATCTCCCCTTGCATCAATTTCTCTCACCTGTTAACGACTTCACACATTCCCTGGCGAACGCATATTTTCCGACCGCCTCCCGCCCTCCCCGATCTCCGGACACCTTCAGCAATTCGTGAAAAAATCGGAAGGCGATTTTTCGACAGAGGGATGTGGTGCGGCCGATCAAATTGGTTTAAAAATCTTCAAGAAAGCGGTCCCGCATCTCCTTGTCCGGCACCATGCAGCTCTCGGTACGCCCAAACCAACGGTAACGCCGTTTGGCCACCTGGCGGTACAGATAATCGCGAACCGGACGCGGAATCGCTCCAAGGAGGGAAAACCATCTCCATCCTCCTTTCAGCCGCCGGCAAATCCTCAGGACTGCTGCAGATTCTGTGTAACATCGTCCGTTTTCCAGTAAAACGATCGATTCCAGCGCCCCCGGTTCAATTCCATATCCAGGCAAAACGGAACAGGCCACTTTGGATTGCAACGAGGCAAAACGAAAAACACCGGCCTTATCCTTTTTAAGCAAAAATTGCACCCAATGATTGCAGAAGTTGCATACCCCGTCGAAAAAAATCACCGCAAACGGGAAATTCCTCCCATTCATTTTACCCACCCTCTCTGTTCTTCCGCCTTGAGCTCCCCCGGTTCCGAATGATCAGTCAAGGGGCAGCACTCTCCGCTCATTTTTTCTTCCATCCCCGGTTTTTCCCAAAAAGACATTCACATTTATGTTTCATGGTACGTTTGCCTTTTGTTTGAATGGAGTTAAACTGTAGTTAAACCATATTCTTTATCACATCTTTGGAAAAGGGAAAACGCCATGGTGAAAACAATGAACAATAAATGGATTACCTATACGATCAAGGCCGATTTGGAAGGGATGACCGTTGAAGAAATTCTCAAAGGCCCCCTCCAGCTGTCCGGCCGCATGATCAATCGGTTAACCCGGCGGAAGGGAATTCTGTTAAACGGACGTTCCCCCTGGATGAAACAAAAAGTGAAAACAGGCGATCAGATCAAGGCTGCCGTTCGCCCGCTCGAGAAATCCGATCTGCAACCCGAGCCGGTGCCGTTCACCATCGTTTATGAAGATCTCGATCTGATGGTAATCGACAAACCGGCCGGGGTGACCGTTCATCCTGTCCGTCCCGATGACAGGAGCACTCTGGTTCACGGCATCCTGCATGTATGGGAACAGCAAGGGGTTTCGGGCGTACCGAGACCCGTTCACCGCCTCGACCGGAATACCTCGGGTTTGATCCTGATTGCCAAAAATGCATACATGCACCAGCTGCTCGACCGGCAACTGCGGCAGAAAAAAATCGAACGCCGATATTTGGCGCTGCTCGGCCGCCCTCTGCCCCGTCTTGCCGGCACGATTGATGCCCCGATCGGTCGTGATCCCGGCCACCCCACCCGCCGGAAGATAAAGAAGGGCGGAGAGCATGCGGTTACCCATTATCAAGTGCGAGACCAAAATGAACAGGGAGCCTTGGTCGAGGTGCGCCTGGAAACCGGACGAACGCATCAAATTCGCGTCCACTTTGCTCATTTACAAGCTCCCCTTATGGGAGACAGCTTGTATCAAGGGGAACTTTCCCTGATCAAAAGGCAAGCGCTTCATTCCAGCGTGCTCTCTTTCCTCCATCCCTTGCAGGGGAAAGAAATGCGTTTCACCTCCCCGCTTCCGGACGATATGAAACAGGCGGCAGATCGATTGCGGCTTTGCTGCCATACTGATCCGTGAGACAGGACGGCCTGACCGGCAATCCACTTTCGCGGAAAATGAAAAACCTTCGGAACATCACATCCGAAGGTGAGGCTGTAGACAAAAATCAACAAAGGTATTCTTCACATCATCTTGACCAGTGCTTCTTTGCCCGTCATTCCCGAAGTAATTCCCATCGACTCGGCCGTGTGCGTAACCGATTCGAGGGGAGCATCGAGCAGCTGTTCCAATGTACGGACTCCCACTGCCCTTGCCGCAATTATGTTGCGGTCGGAAAGACGTTCGTTCAATAAAGCGATATCCAATGCTCCACACATGATATATCCCTTATCGGTTGTGATCACCAGCAATGTTGTTTTCGGCAACTTAACCTCGATTCCGAGAACCTGGCGACCATCGATGTCAATCGGCTTCATCTCAATCAAGCGCATTCCCTCCTCAGCCCTTACTTCTTACAACAAAGTATGAGCAAACGCCCAAAAAAGTGAGAGAATGCGCCAATTTTTTTATGAATCAATGATACCGGGACGGAGTTAACAACGACCTGTGCGGCTGGAGCTTTCCATCCTGAATCATTTTCATTTTCAGCATCTCCACCAAATAGACACCCAGCATCTGCATAATCTCATCATCGCTCATCTCATCAATCAACTGGAGTACATTCTCGCGTGACTGCTCTTCCAGAATGCTGAGAACGATCGCAACCGCATCTTCTTCATCATCATTTAACTGATCCCTGTATAGCGAATATACTTCATCCACAAAACTCATCGCGGCAACCTCCCTTATGTATATTGTAGAACAGTGCTTATCCTTTTGCGAGGTTTTTCCTTTAGGTTAACAATAAATGGTTTATTAATGCGTTTCAAGAATGATCCACGGAATCCATCTCAGAAAGAGCCATCGCAATCCGAAGCGCGGTTCCCGCACCCCACCTGATTTTGCTTGTGCTTTCACACTTGGGTTGTGCCGAAAAGACATGAATGTTTCCTTGTTTCATCAATCCATCTCGGCTCCCTGCATCTTTGGAGCGCATCTGTTTTTTTGAGCTGCACTGCCAGCAAATCCCGCAAAAACTCAGGCAGATAAAAGCGAATGATCTCCCCTTCTTTCAAGCCGAGGTATCCGGCACCAAAGGTAAACATGTCGATGGTGGCCAGCTCATATTCTTCTTCCTCATTCAGTTCCCTCGGCCCTACCATGATGCGAAGAATTTTTTCATGCGGTTTGGCACGGGAATCATACTCTACCTTCATTCCCGACACAGCCATCGATCCGAGAACTTTTCCCCGAAAGCCAAATCCGCGAATCGGCTGTTCCTGAAATTCGGGCAACAGCGATTCTTCCAGCGTCTCCTTGATTGCTTTTCCTTTAATCCTGATTAAAGCCGGGTTGATCGGGTGCGGACAAACCCGGTGCAAATCTTTGCGGGTAATCAGGCCGGAACGGACCGACTTGAGCAATTGGCCGCTGTTCACCAGGGCGATGTCGGCCTGCACCCAGTCACGCAGGCTGTCAGCCAGCAGATTGGCAAATGGCGCTTCACCATACCAGTCGGTAATCAACGGTTCGGGCAAATAAGTGATGGGTTCGGACAAATTACGTTCCGCCTCTTCCCGGTAGCGGTCAATCAAACTGAGAATTTCAGCCGATGCCTCCTGGCCTTTCAGCTCATAACAGCGCCCCTCCACACGGATTAAACGCTTCTGCTCAAGATCGATTTCCAAGGAAACATGGCCGAGATACTCGGCAAACTTGCCGGCCGCCGCGATCCATGTCCCCTTCTCCCGCTCCGGTTCGGGGAGCAAATGGTGCGTGTGCGCACCGAGAATCATATCAATTCCCTCCAGTTGGCCTGCCAGCAACCGGTCGTTCGGCAATCCCAAATGCGACAGCAAAATGAGCAAATCCACCTGCCCCCGCAGAGAATGAACGGCCTCTTTCAGAACGGTCAGCGGATCTTTCACGGTCCAGCCCATTTGCTCATACACCAGCGGGTACGGAATCGTCGCCGCCAGGAAACCAAATTTCACCCCGGCTACTTCCTTGATCTTGTACGGCGAAAGCCAACCGGGCTGGCGATCGCTTCCGTATTCAAAAACATTGCTGCTGATCACCGAAAAAGAAGCATCACGGAAGAGAGCATCAAGATGATCCTTGGAAAAAGTGAGCAATTCATTGTTGCCAAATGTAAACAAATCATAGCCGGTTTTCTCCAAAATCGCCCGGTTTACCCACCCATCCGTCCCTTCCGTTTCCATGCGCATGCGATCCATATGATCGCCGACATCGATTAAAAGTCCTTCTTCTCCCTGCGCGGCCCATTTCTCCCGAAGCGAAGTGACCAGATGGTGAATTTGCGCCGCCCCGTCCAAACGGCTGTGCAAATCATTGGTATGCAAAAGGTGGAATCGTTTTATCAAGCCCACAAAAAACCTCCCTTAAGTCGGCTCTCTTGCCGGCCGGCTTTCACATCCGGTTATTCAAAAAAGGCCAGCTGTCTCGGCGCCAACCCCTCGAACTGCAATCCCAATTTCCCGATCATTTTCATGGCGCTGTCCTTGGCATCCCCCTGCGAATTGTTATTAAAAAGGATCGTAATGCTCTTCGCTTTTTTCTGCAATTCCCGAATCGGCCCGACCCATTCCTCCAGCTCCTGATCGGAATAACGGTATGCATAACGGACGTCCCGCCAGTTGGGCTGGCCGGTATTATTCCATCCAGACCGATTGCGTCCGTGAAAGCGAATCAGTACCTGCTCCGGATTCGTCACCGCCAGTACAACCGGAACCGAACCTTCCCCGGCCTGGGGTTCATCGCAAATAACGTGTATCAATTTTTCCCGCTCCAAAAATTGCAGCGTTTTATCATGAAACTCCGCCCGGAACCAGCTCTGGTTGCGGAACTCGATCGCCACCGGAAAATCGCGAAACGCTTCCCGAACCCGGCGAATATATTTCACATGTTTTTGGCTACAATCATACCAAGGAGGGAACTGAAAAAGTAACATTGATAGTTTGCCCGACTTCATCATCGGCATAACCGATTCGATCATTTCTTCGACCAGCTGCGTCCAGGAGCGTACCGGCGCCCGCTCCGTTCGCCCGTGACCGGTCAATTCGCGGTAAGCCTTGACGACAAAGCGAAATGACTCCGGTGTCTCCTCTGCCCATCGCTCCATCCGCTCCTTCGGGGCGATCGCATGATAGGTGCTGTCCACTTCCACTACAGGAAAATAACCGGCGTAAATCGCCAGCTTCTCCCGCGATCCCGTTCCCGGCGGGTACAAATCATGATCTCCCCATCCGCATAAACCCACTTGAACCGGGTTTACTATTCTACTCATCAGAAATCTGCCTTTCTGGTAAAATTCCGTAAATAATGAGCTTCTCCCTTCATTCTACCATTAGTGATATCGGAAAAAAACGTCAGGTCGCGTATTCTTCAAAAGTGTGTTGCAAGTTTGCTTAAGCTTGTTCCATCAACCGCTTATGCCGGAAATCCCTGATCATTTTCTCCCAATCACGCAAGTTGCCCATAGACTTCATCTTCAGAGAAATATAAAATAATGGGAGATTCATAGATTGGGTTGATCAAATCCGGCGGGGAGAGCTGAGGGATGAAGCCATCCTTTCTTACCATTCACTCTTATGTAATTGAACAGATGAAGGAGTACTGCCTGAATCAGTATCCGCATCAGGGATACGGTTTTTTGGCCGGCCACGGGTCCGTGATCACGCATTTTTTTCCAATCCCCGGACAAAACAGCGGCCCTTGTTTCCTTGATTTTGAACCGCGTGCCTACTTTGAAGCCGTCAAAAAAATCCGTTCCCTTCAGCTGGAATGGCTCGGCGTTTTGCATTCCCATCCGCTCAGCGATGCTTATCCATCGGCCCGCGACCGCTCAGGCTGGCATTTTGTCCACAAAAGTTTTTGGATTCTTTCCCTGAAGGATAAACAAGTGCAACTAGGCGCTTACTATATAAAGAAAAACCAAGCGATCCCGATCATTTATAAAATCACTGATTAATCCCATGGCAATACAGACAGACAGGAGTTTACAAAAAATGAATTTGCCACCGATTTCCGCACTGCATACGGATAAATACCAAATCACCATGATGTACGCACACTTCAAAAACAAAACGCATCATCACCGGCGGGCATTTGACCTGTATTTTCGCAGCCTGCCGTTCGGCAACGGATATGTTGTCTTCGCCGGTTTGGAAAGAGCCGTTCATTATCTGGAGAATCTGCGTTTCACCGAAGAAGACATCGAATACCTGCGTTCAATGAATGAACACTTTGAACCGGAATTTTTTGATCTGTTACGTTCGTTCCGCTTTACCGGAAATATCCATGCCATGCCGGAGGGAACCATCGTTTTTCCCGATGAACCCCTGGTCAGGCTGGAGGGAACGGTGATCGAGCTTCAGTTGATTGAAACGGCGCTCCTCAATTTCATCGGTTACCAGTCACTGATCGCCACCAAGGCAGCCCGTATTCGCCATATTGCCAAAGACGACATGCTTCTGGAATTCGGGACACGCCGCGCCCAGGAAATGGATGCCGCCGTCTGGGGAGCCAGGGCCGCCTATATCGGCGGGTTTGACGCCACCTCCAACACACTGGCCGGCAATGTGTTCGGCATTCCCACATCGGGCACGCATTCGCACTCCTGGGTGCAGGACTTTGACAGCGAGTTGGAAGCGTTCCGGGCCTATGCCGCTGCTTTTCCGGATCAAGCGGTGCTTCTCGTCGACACCTACGACACCTTGAAAAGCGGTATTCCGCACGCCATTCAGGTGGGACTGGAGTTAAAACAGCAAGGAAAAACCCTGGCCGGAATCCGTCTGGACAGCGGCGACCTCGCTTACCTTTCCAAAAAAGCCCGGAAAATGTTGGACGAAGCCGGACTTACGGAAACCAAAATCGTCGCTTCCAGCGATTTGGACGAATTCACCATTTTAAATCTGAAATCGCAGGGGGCGAAGATCGACGCATGGGGCGTCGGCACCAAATTGATCACCGCCTATGACAGACCGGCATTGGGCGCTGTGTACAAAATGGTCTCCCGTTATGAAAACGGCGAATGGAAACCGACGATTAAAATTTCTTCCAATCCGTCGAAAGTGACGACTCCGGGCCTCAAAAACATTTATCGCATTGTGGACCGCAAGAACGGAAAAGCCCGCGGCGATCTGCTCACCCTGCTTGAAGAACAAGTGGATGAATCCAAACCGCTGGTTCTGTTTCACCCGCTGCAACCTTTCCGACGCAAAAAGGTGAAACATTTCCGGGCCATTCCCCTCTTGCAACCGATTTTTAAAAACGGCGAACGGGTTTACGAGCTGCCTTCATTAGACGAAATCCGCCGTTATCATCAACAGCAGCTCTCTCTCTTCTGGGAGGAGCATTTGCGCATATTAAATCCAGAAGAATACCATGTGGATCTATCAGAAAACTTATGGCAGACGAAACAACAGCTTTTGCATGATATCTATGAATCGATCAAAGCGGAAAATGGCCACCACGATTAGGATGCGATGAACCGGATGAGAATCCAAAACAAAGAGCGACGCAAACGGGGTTTGCCCCGGTTTTGTGTCGCTCTTTGTTTTGGTTGGCTTTAAGTCTTGCTTATCATGTTCCTTCCATGAATTTCCGAACTGTCATTGAAATTTGCTCCCCCAAAGCTTGCAGGAGGATTCTCCCTTTGTCTGCACTGGCCCGGGTCGGAAATCCAATCGCTCCCGTTTCCGTATAAGGTTTTATTCCGCATGCCGTCAGCAGATCGCGTTCCGGCGAATCCACATCCACCCTCTGCTCCATCCTCACCAATGCCTCATCCAAGTACATGAGAATGGATGTTTCTCCCTCCCCCGCATGCATGTCACGCGAAGGAGCGGCCGAAATCCCGGCCTGTTCATACGCCTTTTCCCAATGTTTGCGGCTGGGCGCAAGCAAAATGCGTGAATGATCCACATTCATCTCCTGTGCAATATTCCCCAACAAATAGTTTCCGCCGTGCCCGTTGATCATCACGATCTTGTCCACGCCCATGCGCTCCAATGAGCGGATAATATCCTTGACAACCATGATAATCGTAATGGACTGCAACGAGATCGAACCAGGAAAGCCCGCATGCTCGAATGATGCGGAATAAGGAAGCACCGGGCAGACAAACGAGTGGTCAAATCTTTTGGCGCATTCATGTGCAATCGCTTCGGCAATGATGCTGTCGGCAGCGATTGGCAAATGATACCCATGCTGCTCCAGCGAACCGATGGGCAAAAAGGCGATCTCCACGTTTTTCACTTCGGGCCATGTTGAAAAATGGTTCATTGATTCATCCCCCTAAGGAACTCTTCTATAAACTGTTCGATCCGGGATCAACTCTTGCCTGCCGGACACATCAAAGAAGCCGCCCGCAGCAACCCGGACGGCTTTCTTCCAGACAATCTCCCGGTCACGCCGTAAACTGTTCTTCTTCTGTCGAACCTGACATGGCAGTGGTTGAAGAGGTTCCTCCGGAGATGACCATGGAAACTTCATCAAAGTAGCCCGTACCCACTTCCCGCTGATGGCGCGTGGCGCTGTACCCTTCGTTCTCCAGTGCAAATTCGGCCTGTTGCAGCCTGGAGTAGGCGGCCATTCCCTCTCTGTTGTACTCTTTGGCCAGCCGGAACATGCTGTGGTTCAGGGCATGGAAGCCGGCCAAGGTCACAAATTGGAATTTGTATCCCATTTTCCCGAGCTCCTCTTGGAAGCGGAGAATCGTTTTTTCATCCAATTTCTTTTTCCAATTGAACGACGGAGAGCAGTTGTAAGCCAGCATTTTCCCCGGAAACTTGGCATGAATCGCTTCAGCGAACTGCCGTGCTTCCTCCAGATCGGGCTCCGACGTTTCACACCAGATGAGATCGGCATACGGTGCGTAAGCAAGCCCACGGGCAATCGCTGTTTTCAGTCCGTTGCGAATCCGGTAGAATCCCTCCGCCGTTCGTTCACCGGTGATAAACTCGTGATCACGTGGATCGATGTCACTGGTAATCAATTGGGCGGCATTGGCATCCGTGCGGGCAATCAGCACGGTCGGCACCCCCATCACATCTGCGGCCAGCCTCGCCGCAATCAGATTGCGCACTGCTTGTGAGGTGGGAATCAGCACTTTCCCGCCGAGATGCCCGCATTTCTTTTCGGAAGCCAATTGGTCTTCAAAATGAACACCGGCAGCCCCGGCTTCAATCATCGCTTTCATCAGCTCAAACACATTGAGCGGCCCTCCAAATCCCGCCTCCGCATCCGCCACGATCGGAACAAACCATTCCCGGTCCGTTTTGCCTTCCACATGCTCAATCTGGTCGGCCCGCTGAAGCGCCCGATTGATCCGTTTCACCACCTCGGGAACACTGTTGGCCGGGTAGAGACTTTGATCCGGATACATCTGTCCGGCCAGATTGGCATCAGCCGCAACTTGCCATCCACTCAAATAAATCGCTTTTAACCCCGCTTTTACCTGTTGTACTGCCTGGTTCCCGGTCAAGGCACCCAATGCGCGGATAAAGGGCTCGCGGTGCAGCAAATCCCAAAGACGTTCCGCCCCTCTTCTGGCCAACGTGTATTCGATTTGAACCGATCCGCGCAGACGCAGCACCTGCTCCGGCGTGTAGGTACGGGAAATCCCTTTCCAACGGGGATTTTCCTTCCAATCTTTTCGCAACATCTCTGCCTGTTCAGCATATCTCATTGATCGTCATCCTTTCTGATCGAATTGGAAAAGAAGTCCGGAACCCGGGAGTGTCAGGAATTCCGCAAATTCACTATCGAACACCAATTCAGAAAACAGACGGCGCGCTTCCTCGAATTTCCGATCCGGCCACTGCTGTTCACCCACTTCATTTTTCAATTTTTCCATCTCTTCACCGATCATCTCGCGCACCAATGCCGGGCTGATGTTCCGCCCATCCTCCAGCACCCCTTTTTCATGGCGAATCCATTGCCACACCTGAGCCCGGGAGATTTCCGCGGTTGCCGCGTCTTCCATCAGATGGTCGATTCCGACCGCCCCGAATCCGCGAATCCAGGCTTCGAGATATAAAATGGCCACACGGATATTTGTGCGCAATCCCTTCTCCGTGATCTTGCCTTTGGGAACTTTCAGCAGGTCTTTCGCGGAAACGGCGACATCCTCCCGCTGCTTCCCGATCTGATTCGGTCCGGGCATAAACCGGTCAAATACTTCCCTGGCGACGGGAACCAAACCGGGATGAGCCACCCAGGTGCCGTCATGCCCGTCTTTCGCTTCCCGCTCTTTGTCGAGCCGGACCGAGTTTTTCGCGCGCTCATTTGCCCCGGGGTCGTTTTTGACCGGAATTTGCGCAGCCATTCCGCCGATGCAGGGGGCGTTACGACGGTGGCAAGTTTTGATCGCCAGCAAACTGTACGCCCGCATGAAGGGTGCGGTCATGGTCACACTGGCCCGGTCCGGCAAGATCACCTCAGGAAAATTCCTTAATCTTTTGATAAAACTGAAGATATAATCCCAGCGCCCGCAATTTAAACCGGCTGAATGCTCACGCAGTTCGTAAAGAATTTCATCCATTTCAAACGCAGCCATGATCGTCTCAATCAAAACAGTGGCCTTGATCGTTCCGCGCGGAATGCCCAATTCGTGCTGGGCGAACAAAAAGACATCATTCCAGAAACGCGCCTCCAGATGGCTTTCCAGCTTGGGCAAGTAAAAATAGGGCCCGGATCCCCTTTTTATGAGCAGGCTGGCATTATGGTAAAAATAAAGACCGAAGTCCACCAATCCTCCCGGAACCGGCTGGCCGTCAACCCAAATATGGTGTTCATCCAGATGAAGCCCGCGGGGTCTGACAACCAGTACCGCCGGATTTTCCTGCAGGCGATAGGTTTTCCCGTTTTCGCTGGTAAATTGAATCGTCCCGCGAATCGCATCGCGCAAATTGATCTGACCTTGAATCATGTTCTTCCATGTGGGAGAACTGGCGTCTTCAAAATCGGCCATAAACACCTTCGCCCCAGAGTTGAGCGCATTGATGACCATTTTTCGGTCTCCGGCCGGCCCGGTGATTTCAACTCGCCGGTCCTTCAAGTCTTCCGGCAGATCGGAAATCGCCCAATCCCCTTCCCGCACCGCTTTGGTTTCCTCGAGGAAGTCGGGCCAAATCCCGCGATCCAGATCAGCCTGCCGTTTCATCCTGTTACATAACAACCGATCCCGCCGGGCGGTAAAAGCCCTGGCTAATTTGCCAATAAACGAAAGTGCCCCTGCTGTTAAAATTTCTTCATAGGCTGGGGGGATCGGGGCATTCACTTTGATCCCTTCCAATTCCAGATCATACATCGTATTTCTCCCCTTTGATCACGATTCGCATTATTATATAACAGAAACCCCTTGTTAGTAACTATATTAACACAGTTACTGTTATATAACAATACCTATTTTCGATTTTTTCATTCTTTCCGGAAAAGAAAAACCGCTCTGCCAAAAGAGCGGCCGGCTTGTTTCAAGTTCCGATAGATCAGTCGGATCCGGAGGCATCTCTTTGCTCCCGGATCCTTCTGCTCATGTTTGTCGGCATACACCCTGTCGGCAGAGCGATCTTAAACACAGGTTATAATATCGCTTTGTATCTCCGTTAAATCAGCCCGCCTGAATCCCGGTCAAAAATCGATATCAATCTTGACACCATCATCAGGCAATTCCCATTTCAGCCCGCCTATTTCGCACTCCAATTCACCGTCTTGCGGCTCGATATTCAATTCAATCGGATCCCATTCTTTCATCTCTTCACCTTCTTTCTGTTTTTAATCCGGCTCATATGGGATTTACCAACCGTTTGTGAAAATAATAATTTCAATTATATATTTATTTCTTCGATTACAACTTTATTTCCCTCCCGCAGCCGCACCGATTGCCGCCGAGTTATAAATAAATTAAATATTTAGACACAACTGGTTGGTGAAATCTCACCCGTATTTGGATGAGATGGCTGCCAAACATCCTGACCCTATCTATTGTGACGAGACAAATGCCCGAAAAGTTTCACCGGAACTACTTGTCAATATACTTTCTCCCCCGTTTCCGTCACGGCTCTCCCCAACTTCACCTGATACCAGGTCGCATTGATCAATCCCCCCAGGACAAGCACGACTGCCGACAGGTAAAACCAGCCGACCAAAACGATGATCGCTCCTAAATTCCCATAGATATGGGAATAATTTTGATTGATCGAAACATAAAACGAAAAACCGTACGAACTGATCTGCCAGCCGAGGGTTGCAAAAACAGCACCGGGCAATGCCTGCCTGAAGGAGACGCGAATGTGCGGGGCCCACTTGTAAAGATTCCAAAAGACGGAAAATAAAACGAGCGTACTTAACAGCCAGCGAACCCAAACCCAAAACTCCAAAAACCATTTCTCCACCCCGAACAAGCTGAAGACGAATTCCCCCAATATCTTCCCGAAAATCGGCAGGGTCAAGGAGACGATCAGGGCGACGAGCAGGCTGAACATCAGAAAAAAACCGATGATAAACTCACTCCAAAAAGTCCGTTCGACATGAACGCGATAAGCGTTGTCCAGAATCCGGATGATCGACCGGAAGGCAACTGAAGCGAGATAGATCGTCACAATCAAACTGACGGAAAAAATGCCACTGTTTTGCTGATCCAGAATACTGGTCAAATTGGAAGCAATGAGTTGGTAAGTGCCGGCCGGAGCATACGGTTTGATCATTCCGAGAATATTGTCGGACCGGAACGGAAGAAAGCCGAGCATCGTGACCGCCAGCAGCAAAAAGGGAAACAGGGACATCAGGAAGTAATATGCTAATTGGGCAGCCAAATCAAAAATGCCGTCTTCCCAAATTCTTTTCCGCAAAATCTTTAAAAATAAAATAAACAACATGATTCCTCCCAATATGGATAAACAAGCTCTATCTATCTTTTTAACCTATTTTTTCAGCAAACATAACGGATTGTAAAAGATGTTCGCCACGAGGCTGTTAAAAAAACGACCAGATCACCAGTATATTTAAGAAAATTAAAAAATACACATTCCCAATTTTTTTAAAAAGGTGTAATATAATAATAATCAGGTTAAGAGAGGTGACCGGGATGAAGACCTTAGCTTTGCACGAAATCGGCGAAGTGATCCGGAAGGTGAGAAAAGACCGCGGGCTCAGGCTGGAGGACTTGGCCGACGAAAATATCTCCCCGGCGACGGTCAGCAATATCGAACGCGGAGTCGCACATGTGAGTCCCGAGAAAATTTCATATCTGCTGGAAAAATTGGATCTTCCAATGCATAAACTTCCGGAAATGCTGGTACAGGAGCAGGAAGAATTAAAAAAAGTAAAATTTAAACTTCTCACCATCGCCACTCTGCGAAAAACAGGATTTATCGACGAAGCGCTCGACCTTTTGGAAGAACTCAACTTGGAAGAAAGCCATCCATATATTGCCCACGCCTACTATTTTAAAGCTAAATGTTACATGGGTAAACGAAAATGGAAGCAAGCCGAACGCGCTCTATATAACGCACTTCGCATCTCACAGCAAAATCCGTACAAAGAAAACAACATGGAAGCGGCCAGCTACCTTCTTTTGGGCTTGATCAGCTATTACCGCAATGATATTGAACAAGCCCTGGAATTCACCAACAACGGAATCGAGGCATTTGTGGAAGACGGTGAAAACCGGCATATCAAAGCCCTTTTATACCGCAACAAAGGGGTTTACCTGCAACGAACCGGACGCATCACCGAAGGAATTCAGCTGGTTCATGAAATATGGGAGCAAATCCCGTTAATGGACGATATCGGAACTGCGCTCGGCTTTTATTGGCTGAGGTCCGAGTTTTCCAGACTGTCCGGTCTCTTGGATGAAGCGATCGAAATTGCCACGGAAGGAATCGAAATCTCGCGCCGCAACAAACAATACGACAGCATGTGCGATCTTTGGACCGTTCTGGGCAGTGTATACACAGCGAAAAAGGAATGGGATCTCGCGGAAACCTCCTTCAAAATGGCCCTGAAACTCGAAGGAAAATTCCCTGAAGACCAACGCCTGACCACCGTATATACCCGGCTCGGCATTCTCTACATGAAGCAGGGAAGAAACGAAAATGCGTACGGCGCTTTGGAAAAGGCAATCAAATATGCAGAAAAGTTCAACGATACTTCCCGGCTCAGCACCAGCCTCATCATGATGGGCGATTTGTGTCAAATTATCGACAAAACGGACGAAGCGATCTCGCACTATCAAAAAGCCCTGGAAATCGCGCAAAAACAGGGATACAAAGAGAAAGAATTTAAAGCCTGGTTCAGCCTGGCCCGCTGTTTTGACGGAAAAGACGAGCAGGAATTTCAGAATTGCATGCGAAATATGTATAATGTAAAGAAAGAGTTTAATAGAAAGGAGGTAGAATTCCTTGAGGAAAGCATCTAAATTTATTTCCATTTTGGTTGTTTCCTCCTTTGCGCTGGTTTCAGCTTTTACCCTCCTCTTTCACGTGCAAAAACATTCTCTCCAAATGGCAAGCAACAGCGAACCGGGCGGACTGAGCATCCATATCACCAACAGTGAACCAGGCGGATTGGCCCCTGATGGAAACAGCGAACCAGGCGGTCTCTAATACCGGGAGCCGGGCGACCCATTTGCAAACATGGGGGACCCGGCTCCTTTGTTTTGACCGGGCTGGTTTTGTAAAAGGATGACATATGTTATACTTTACTGTGTTGAAATCTGTTTGTATCCGCGAATTTCAAGGGATTCCTTTTTTAATACCCGCAGAAAGGATGCCGAAAGTATGAAAGAAATGGACGCACACCAGATCATTGAGTTTATTCAAAAAAGCGAAAAGAAAACCCCGGTCAAAGTACATATCAAAGGGGATTTGAACAGCCTGAAATTTGATAGTGACATAAAAACCTTTATTAACGGCAACGTTGGCGTTTTGTTTGGTGACTGGAAAGCGATCGCTCCCGTCCTGAACGAAAACAAGGATAAAATCGAAGACTATGTGGTGGAAAATGACCGCCGCCATTCTGCGATCCCGTTGCTTGACCTGAAGCAGATTGAAGCGCGGATCGAGCCGGGGGCAATTATTCGCGACCAGGTGGAAATCGGAAAAAATGCCGTCATCATGATGGGAGCCGTCATCAATATCGGGGCCGTCATCGGTGAAGGCACCATGATCGATATGAACGTTGTCGTCGGCGGACGCGGCACAATCGGGAAAAATTGCCACATCGGGGCCGGCGCAGTCATTGCCGGCGTCATCGAGCCGCCATCCGCGACACCTGTTGTCATCGAGGACGATGTTGTAATCGGCGCCAATGCCGTCATCCTGGAAGGGGTTCGCGTTGGCAAAGGCTCGGTCGTTGCTGCGGGCGCCGTTGTCACCAAAGATGTTCCGCCCAACACCGTTGTTGCCGGAACTCCGGCCCGCGTGATTAAAGAGATCGACAGCCAGACCCGATCGAAAACAGAGGTTATTCAAGCATTGCGCGAGCTTTAATCGGCCCGCTACCCCATCAGAAGAAATTTGGCCCTCCGGGGCCTCATTTTATATCAAAAGGAGAAGGCAACATGACGACGAACTGGCAAGAACTCGACCAAACCTATATCATGCCGACTGTACAGCGTCTGCCGATCGCCATTGAAAAAGCGGAAAACAACTATCTTTATGATACAGCGGGAAACCGCTATCTCGACCTGTTCACCGGCTTGGCCGTCAACATCCTCGGTCACGCGCATCCCCGTCTGATGAAGGCATTGGAGGAACAAGGACACCGCTTTCTCCACATTTCCAATATCTTCTTGAATCCGCCGGCCATCCGTTTGGCGCTGCGGCTGGTAAAGCACACTTTCGGGAAAGGGAAGGTTTATTTCGGCGGTTCCGGGGCAGAAGCGACCGAAGCGGCCATCAAGCTGATTCACAAATGGGCCCGGCGGGAACAAAACGGCAAAGAAGGCATCGTCGTGCTGAAAAACAGCTTTCACGGGCGAACGCTCGGTGCACTGCGCTTGACCCGGCAACCGGGTGTATACCAGGATTACCCGCAACCAGCTTTTCCCGTTTATGAGGTGGAAATGAATAATATTGCCGAACTGCGGGAAGTTTGCAGGCAGAACCGGCCGGCCGCCATCCTGGTGGAACCGATTCTCGGTGCTGGTGGCGTCGTATCGCTTTCCGAATCGTTCCTACGCGCGATTGATGATCTGTGTGCCGAAGAGGAAATGCTCTTTTGCGTGGATGAGATTCAAACGGGAATGGGACGCACCGGTACCTTATTCGCGTATCAGCAATTTGATTTAACTCCTGACGTCATCTTGTTCGCCAAAGGGATCGGCGGCGGACTTCCACTCGGCGGCATCATCGCGGGCGAAAGGGCAGCCGATGTATTTAAACCAGGCGACCACGGAACCACATTCGCTCCTTCTCCGCTATCCGCAGCCATGGGCAACGCCGTCCTCGATGTATTGTTGGAAGAAGGGGGATTGGAACAGGGCAAACAAAGGGCCGATTATCTGTGGAGACGATTGGAGGCTCTAAAAGAAAAATACCCGCATCTGATCACGGGTATGGACGGGCGGGGCATGATGATCGGCATCCGTACCTCCCTGTCTGCCGAGAATGTGATACGGTTGCAAAAGGAACTGCTCACGGACGGAATTTTGGTCAATGTGACGGCCAAAACCGTGATTCGCCTTCTCCCGCCGCTGACGCTGAAACGGGAGGAAACCGACTTCTTCATTCAGGCGCTGGAAAAACGTATGCTGCAAATCGCCGATTAAAGGAGAAAGAGCAATGACTGATCGTTTTAATGAACTGCGCAGACAATTGCATCAGATTCCCGAACCGGGATTTTGCGAGGTGAAAACGCAACAGTTCATCCTGGACTATCTCTCTTCCCTGCCCCCGCGCCTGCAAATCAAAACCTGGCGCACGGGAGTACTGGTGAGAATCCCCGGACAGAATCCAAAACGCTGTATCGGCTACCGAGCGGATATGGACGGACTTCCCATCACCGAACAAACCAGTTACCCGTTCCGTTCCAAACATGAAGGTTACATGCATGCATGCGGACACGACATGCACATGGCCATCGCCCTGGGGTTGATCACCCATTTCTGTGAACATCCGGTCGATGATGATCTCCTGTTCATCTTCCAGCCGGCGGAAGAAGGTCCGGGAGGCGCTTTTCCCATGCTGAAAAGCAAAGAGTTTTCCGATTGGAAGCCCGACCTCATCCTGGCGCTGCACATCGCCCCGGAATATCCGGTGGGTACAATTGCCACCCGTCCGGGAATCCTTTTTGCCAACACGTCTGAGCTGTTCATCGATCTGTGCGGCACCAGCGGTCACGCAGCCCGACCCCATCTGGCCAATGACATGGCGGTCGCTGCCGCGGAACTCACACTGCAATTGCAAACGATCGTCTCGCGCAATCTGAATCCGCTTGATGCCGGAGTGGTCACCATCGGAAAGATCGAAGCCGGAACCAAGCAGAATATCATCGCCGGACACGCCCGCCTGGAAGGGACGATTCGCACGTTGTCAACCGAAGCGATGGAAACGGTAAAACAGCGAATTCAGGCGCTGGTTCGCGGGATCGAAACCGGATTTGACTGCAAGGCCACTATCGACTGGGGGGCCAACTACTGCCAGGTGTACAACCATCCGGAACTGACCCAATCGTTTTTGCAATGGGCGCAAAATCACACCCGCTTCCATGTGGTCGAATGCAGCGAAACAATGGCCGGAGAAGATTTTGGCTATTTTTTGCAGGAGATTCCCGGTTTCATGTTCTGGCTTGGAGTTGAAACCCCCTACGGTCTGCACCATCCGCAAATCGAACCGGATGAACGGGCAATCGCCGTGGCCATCGAGACTGTATCCGGCTATTTGAAACATTTATCTCAAAACGACAAAGCATTTCCAGCGGGATGACCTCCCGCTTTTTTTTCTTTACTCCCGGACGAGCGGCAGGGTGATACAGCGAAATGCCCCGCCTCCTTTGGTTATTTCGGATATATCCACTTCTTCCACTTCATACCCTCTCCGCCTCAGCTCACGGTTCAGGCGACCGAATTGCGGCTGGCTCAAGACCACTTTATTTCCAATCGACAATACATTGGCAGCTAGTCCAAACTGTTCCTCTTCCGTCACCTGAATCAACTCCCGGACAGAAGAGAACATCGCCAGTGTTTCCTCTGAAAAAGCCGGGGGATAAACAATCGCTTCAGTCGGGGATAAAATGTTGAAAATACAGTCAAGATAAAGATATTTTTTCTCCAATGGAATCCGGTGCCAAGTAAAATCAGGGAGGCGCTTTTCCAACTCATCAACCGCTTTTCTGTCCGTCCGGCCGCTCAGCCCGACCCAAACCTGATCACCGTCGACGAGGATATCTCCTCCCTCGACGGATCCGTGTCCGACCTCAATGTAAGGAAGGCGCCATTCTTTTAACCGCCTGACCAGCTCCGTTTCTTCTCCCTGCCGCACTTCTTCTTTCATATTGGCCAGCAGAAGCTCTCTCCCCACCACGCAGGCAATATCCCTCGTATAAACCTGGTCGGAATATTCTGGATCCGAGTGCAGCAAAATCACCTCAACTCCATGCCTCTCCAGGGTTTGCACCACATTTTCAAATTGGTGTTTCGCTTTTTCGCGGTCAATCTCCCCAATATGGACCCGTTGTACCCGGTTAATCACTTCTGAAATGTGAAAGTAAACAGGTGGACACATCAACACGGTTTTAAGCTTTGAATATTCGCTGTAACAGGAAAGCTCCAGATCCGTCAGTTCGCGCTTCAAGGTCATGTTTTTTCCGCCCTCCGTTTAAAAGGAACCTCATAAACCTTCGTTAACATTTACCCTTATTATGCGCGAACAACCTTAAAAAAATGGAATCGCGAAGCCGTCCTGGTCAAAAAAAACCGATCCGCCCGCTAGAAAAAACGCGTTCCGATCACCAATGCAAACATCAGCACCAAAATTCCCAGCAGAATAAAATAAAAATACTCGCCGATCCATTTCATCCTGATTCCTCCTCTGTTAAAAACGCAAAACCGCCAAGCTGCCTCACTTGACGGTTTTGCGGCAGAATTTATCCGATTGAACCTTCCATCTCAAATTTGATGAGACGGTTCATTTCCACTGCATATTCCATCGGAAGCTCCTTGGTAAACGGTTCAATGAAGCCCATAATGATCATTTGTGTCGCTTCTTCTTCGGAAAGACCGCGGCTCATCAGATAGAAGAGCTGTTCTTCACTCACTTTGGAAACGGTCGCCTCATGCTCCAGTGTTACGTTGTCATTTTTGATTTCATTATACGGAATCGTATCGGAAGTTGATTGATCATCCAGAATCAGGGTGTCACATTTGACGTTGGACTTGGAGCCCGTTGCATTCCGCCCGAAGCTGGAGAGTCCGCGGTAGGTCACTTTACCGCCCTGTTTGCTGATCGATTTGGAAATAATGGTGGATGTGCAGTTCGGCGCATTGGCTACCACTTTGGCGCCTGCATCCTGGTGCTGTCCTTTACCGGCAACGGCAATCGACAGGATATCCGCTTTTGCTCCTTCTCCCTGCATAATGACAGCCGGATACTTCATGGTCAATTTGCTGCCGATGTTTCCGTCGACCCATTCCATATGCGCACCGCGATAAGCGACGGCCCGTTTGGTCACCAGGTTGTAAATGTTGGGCGCCCAGTTTTGAATGGTGGTGTAACGGCATCGTGCATGATCCTTGACGATGATTTCCACAACGGCGCTGTGCAATGAATCGGTGCTGTAAATCGGTGCAGTGCAACCTTCCACATAATGAACGAACGAACCTTCATCCGCGATGATCAACGTGCGTTCAAATTGTCCCATATTTTCCGAGTTGATGCGGAAGTAAGCCTGCAACGGCACTTCACAGCGAACGCCTTTCGGCACGTAGATAAAGCTGCCGCCGCTCCAGACCGCACTGTTCAAAGCAGCGAACTTGTTGTCTGAAGGCGGTACGACCGTACCGAAATACTCTTTCAGAAGCTCCGGGTATTCACGGACAGCCGTATCGGTGTCACAGAAGATAACCCCTTGCTCTTCCAGTTCTTTTTGCATATTGTGGTAAACCACTTCAGATTCGTATTGAGCCGACACACCGGCCAGGAATTTTTGTTCCGCTTCGGGAATGCCCAGTTTGTCAAAGGTTTGTTTGATTTCCTCAGGGACTTCATCCCAGCTGCGTCCCTGGCGCTCGGATGGTTTGACATAGTACGTGATGTCGTCGAAGTCAAGTTCATCCAGTTTACCGGGCAAAATGGAAAACCACTTGCTGTTCTCCGCAGAAGGCATCGGCATTTTATAAAACTGCTCCAGCGCCTTTAAGCGAAATTCAAGCATCCAGTCCGGTTCGCCTTTCAAGCGGGAAATCTCTTCGACCACTTCGCGGCTTAACCCTTTTTTGGAGCGGAAAACCGAAACGTCTTTATCGCGAAAACCGTACTTGTACTCCGACAGATCGGGCAGTTGGTTTTGATCGGCCACGGTTTTTTCCCCCTTCTAGTCTGCTTTTTGCTGATTTCTTACACCTTGCTCAAGCGCTTTCCACGCCAATGTAGCGCATTTGATCCGGGCCGGAAATTTGGCAACTCCCATCAACGCTTCTATATCCTCAAGCGGAAATTTCTCAGGGTCTACATCTTCCCCCTGCATCATCTTCGAGAAGAGGTCGACGAGTTCCAGTGCTTCCTCCACCTTTAACCCTTTTACCGCCTCAGTCATCATAGATGCGGAGGCCAGACTGATCGAACAACCTTCACCCAGGAATTTCGCCTCCTGAATGATGCCATCTTCCACACGCATTTGCAGCGAAATCCGGTCACCGCAAGTCGGGTTGTTCAAATCAACAGTAACCGCCCCGTCTTCAATTCGTCCTTTGTTGCGCGGGCGCTGATAATGATCCATGATCACGCGCCGATACAGATCATCTAAAGACATGGCCAAAATACTCCTTCGTCTTTTGAATGCCTTTCACCAAGCGGTCGATGTCTGCTTCGTCATTATACAGATAAAAGCTCGCTCTTGCTGTCGCTGTAACATTCAACCAGCGCATCAGCGGCTGGCAGCAATGGTGTCCGGCACGAACGGCGATTCCTTCGGCATCCAGGACCGT
Source organism: Thermoactinomyces sp. CICC 10521 (assembly GCF_016055135.1). Lineage (NCBI taxonomy): Bacteria > Bacillati > Bacillota > Bacilli > Caryophanales > Thermoactinomycetaceae > Thermoactinomyces > Thermoactinomyces sp. CICC 10521. Next base: position 55,715 of record NZ_JAECVZ010000018.1, read on the forward strand.
AGCGACATCATGAGGATGAATATCGTCCAGGTTAAAGGTGATCAAACCCGTACGATTTTCCTTGGGACCGTAAATGGTGATGCCTTCCACTTGACTCAGCATTTCATATGCGTAGCGGGCCAGCTTCCGATCATGCTCGTCGATTTGCTCCATTCCGATCGATTCGAGATAATCAATGGCAGCTCCCAGTCCGATCGCACCGGCGATGATCGGGGTTCCTCCTTCAAACTTCCACGGCAGTTCCTTCCAGGTCGCATCTGTCAGGTCGACATGGTCGATCATCTCGCCGCCAAACTCGATCGGTTCCATCTGTTCCAACAGCTCTTCACGCCCGTAGAGAACGCCGATTCCGGTCGGCCCGCACATTTTGTGACCGGAGAAGGCGAGGAAATCGACATCCAAATCGCGTACATCCACTTTCATGTGAGGGACGCTTTGCGCTCCGTCCACGCAAATGATTCCTCCGTTTTCATGGACGATTTTCGCAATTTCCTTGATCGGGTGAACCGTTCCGAGAACATTTGATACCTGTTGAATCGCGACGATTCTGGTGTTGGGTGTAATCGTCGTTCGCACCTTGGCGAGATCAAGCGTTCCGTCTGCTTCAAGCGGGAAATATTTCAGGGTTGCACCGGTGGCCTTCACGACTTGTTGCCACGGAATGAGATTGCTGTGGTGCTCCGCCGGCGTCAGAATCACTTCATCACCAGGCTGCAAACGGGGAATTGCATAACTGCGCGCAACCAAATTGATTCCTGTCGTCGTCCCGCGCGTGAACACAATCTCCCGGGTCGAGCCCGCATTGATGAAACGGCGCACTTTTTCACGTGCGCCTTCGTATGCATCTGTCGCCTTTGTGCCAAGAGTATGAACGCCCCGATGGACATTGGAATTGATCTCTCTATAATAAGCTTCCACCGCTTCGATCACTTGAACCGGCTTTTGTGAGGTTGCCGAGCTGTCAAGATAAACCAGCGGATGACCGTTGACGGATTGATCCAAAATCGGAAAATCTTTACGAGCGTTTTTCATTCGCAAACTTCCTTTCGATGACGCGATGGATGCTCTTCCGCAGCGCCTCAGAAGGGATTTGGGAAAGGACGGTATCCAGGAAACCGTAAATGATCAATCTCTCAGCTTCTGTCCGGCTGATCCCGCGAGACATCAAGTAGTAGAGCTGTAATGGATCAATCCGGCCCACGCTCGCAGCATGGCCTGCCGCAACATCATTCTCGTCGATCAGGAGAATCGGATTGGCATCACCGCGGGCCTTTTCTCCCAACATCAGCACTTTCCCCGATTGCTGCCCGTCCGATTTGCTGGCTCCCTTTTCAATTTTCGTGATACTGTTCAAAATGCTGGAAGCTTGGTCTTTCATCACGGATCGCGCATTGATCTCACTTGCCGTGTTCCGTGCCAGATGGCGGATATAGGAAGTGACATTCCCCCTCATCTCACCCGTTCCCAGCACAACCGCTTTTACATTGACACTGCCGCCTTCTCCGCGGAGAGAGGAAGTATTGTCGGAAATGAGGCGTCCATCGCTCAAGTCGGCGACAATCCATTCAAGCCGGCCGTCGCGATCCACTACCGAGCGGCGATAAATCACATCGACAACGGATTCGCCGAGCGTGTTCACCGTGGCAATACGAACATCGGCGTTGGCCCCTACAAATGCTTCGATCACGCTGTTGCTCACTGCCCCGCCATCATCCGGGTCCGACACGAAATTGGCCACGAAATCGACCCGGCTGTGATCTTCAGCCACGAGCAGAACATGCGGCAACATTCCGTTCTTCCCGCCCGACAGCCAAAACATCGCTTGCAGCGGAACGGTTACTTCAACCCCGCGCGGAATGTAGAGGAAGATTCCTCCGCTAAACAAGGCGGCGTGAAGCGCAGTTAATTGATGTTCGTCTCTTTTCACGCCTTCGTTCATGAAATACACTTTCACCAGTTCCTCGTGATCGCGGGCAGCGGTGGCAAGATCCGTAAAAATAATACCTTTATCTGCTAATTCCGCTGACAGATTTTGAAAGATGACACTGGAATTCTTCTGGATAAACAAGCCGGAATTTTCCTGTTCAACCAGGAATCGGGCGATGTTTTCCGGCAACTCGGACAGTTCCTTGATCGGTGCTTCATCTTTATAGGGATTAAAGTCCGTAAAATTCCAGCGGTCGATATTGGTCTTTTGCAATTGAGGCAACGGAAGACGGGCAGCGGCACGAAGTGCTTCAAGGCGGGACTGAAGCATCCATTCCGGTTCCTGCTGTTTTTTGGATACTTCGGTCACAACGTTTTCATCAAAAAGCATACGGGTTTCTACACTCATCTTCAGCACCACCCTTACACCCTTTGGCCAACAGTTTCATCTTCGATGCCCAGCTCTTCCTTCACCCAGTCGTAACCTTCCGCTTCCAAACGCTCTGCCAGTTCCGGACCGCCGGATTTTACGATGCGGCCTTGCATGAAGACATGTACGTAATCGGGTTTAATGTAGTTCAACAGGCGCTGATAGTGGGTAATGATCAAAACACCCAAATCCGGGCTCAGCATGGAGTTGACCCCTTTGGCCACCACTTTGAGCGCATCGATGTCAAGTCCCGAGTCAATTTCATCGAGAATGGCAATTCGCGGTTGCAGCATCATCATCTGCAGAATTTCGTTCCGTTTTTTCTCCCCGCCGGAAAATCCTTCGTTCAAGTAGCGGGTGGCGAATTTTTCGTCCATCTCCAGCAGTTCCATCTTTTTATCCAATTCGCGGATGAACTTCATCAGGGAGATTTCATTCCCTTCCCCGCGTTTGGCATTGATCGCACTGCGCAAAAAGTCGGAGTTGGTCACACCGCTCACTTCAGCCGGATACTGCATGGCCAAAAACAAACCGGCCCGCGCGCGCTCATCCACTCCCATCTCCAACACATCCTGTCCGTCAAGCGTGACTTCCCCTTTGGTCACTTCATAACGCGGATGTCCCATCAGCGAAGATGCGAGCGTACTTTTACCGGTTCCGTTCGGGCCCATGATGGCGTGCACTTCTCCGCCCTTTACTTCAAGATTGACCCCTTTCAAAATCTCTTGACCGTCTATGGATACGCAAAGATCTTTGATCGTCAGTTTTGGAGCTGTCGACATCTTCTCATTCCTCCATCAGTCTTTTCCTTTATCTCCTGAACACCATCCGGTTTTATTGGCGGAGGGAGATACGGGGAAAACCGGCAACTTGTCAGGTAATCCGGTCGCCGCTTCCACACAATTTGTTATTTAGATTGATTATCATATGATTCTCATTACATTTTACTGCACAACTTTTATCATATCAAGTGAACTTTGCTCTTCAACCCGGTCCGGAAACAGTTGTGCGGTCATTCCTTTCCGTCCGGCCGGACCGTTACTCTTCCCGTTCCATTATTCCCGGATTCAACTCCCGGCTTGTGCGCTAATCCGTTCAGATGCGGTCCGATCCTGAGATTCCGTTACTCTGATTTTCCCAATCCTAACACAAACGTGCTTCAGAAGAAAGATGCAATCCGGTCGTTGGCCGGAACATAAGCCATGCAAATACTGGATGCCCTTTCTGCGGCAAGCGATTCTTCTTATAATTTTTCATCATAAGTGGAAAAATTTATTCAAAAAGAAAGTATATTTAGTAAAGGAATCTAGTCCTTCTCTGCCAATCCCATGACATTCCAATATATTACAATGCAATTATTGGTATATTTAATACTATTGCAAAACTACCTTAACGAATTCTCTTTTCTGCATCGTTTATTTAAAAAAATATCAAGATCCATGTTCACGAAAAATCCTCAAATGAACGAGGAATTTTCTACAAAAAATCTGTAAACTTCACTTGCTTTTAAAGCGGATTTAAGGCAGAATATTCATAGAAGGTTTGTACAAAATTTCTTTTTGCTCCTTCGTTAGAATTTTCCCTCAACATCTGTTTTGCTCCCATTTTAAAAAAAGAGTTTTTTTGTTGTCTTTTTTTATTTTTTGATAATATTGCTCATGTTTGAACAAAATATTTCACCGATCGAGCCACTTTTCGTGTAGAAGCGTATTTGTAGGAGGAGTTTCTGATGAAAAAGAATATCCCTTACCTCTTGGGGGCACCTCATGCATCTGTTCCAAAAATCGGAATCTACACAAACGATCGCCCTTCTACAGTTAAAGACGATGAACTCTACAATAAACAGGCCCCTTTTTCATTTGACAATGCGGTTGTATCAGAGGAATTTACCTATTTCAGCGTGAATTTGCAGAAGGCGGACCAAGAGCGCTATCTCAACAGTTTTTTGAAAAAAAAGCTTCTCCACATCTGGAAAAAACAGCGCCCCCTGATCTTGGCCGTTCCCAAGTTGCCGGAATCACTTGAATCAGCCATATACGCCAACGTCTTTCAAAAAATCGAACCCAATCTGCTTCCCGCATACCGTGAGGACTTTTCCTTTCCTGTCATACCCTTTACCCTCTTTGGCTGGTTGCAGTATATGAAACTGATCGCGCAGATTACCGGCAAGCACAGAGATGCTTGTTATTGGGAAGAACTAACCCAATTTCTGCAACATTGCTCCAGGGAAAAGTTGCTCGATCACTTATTTTCATCCAATTGACCAACGCAGACACCTTGAAGCAAAACTTTCTGTCATCTGAAATTATTCTATCCTGTTTATCCTTTTCCGTTTGCATTTAACTTTAATCGTGTTTAATATAGATGAAAAAACCGTCCCAACTCGGCAGGTTGAGACGGTTTTCGCTTTATCACACTTGATCCGCAATCGTCTCCATATATTCCTTTTTGAAATACTCAATCACTTGTTCCATCATCACTTTTCTCGTCAAGATTCCAACAAATTGACCTTTGAGATCAATGATCGGAATATAAGATCGGTTCACTAATACCTCAAAAGCAAAGGAGAAAATCGAATTAGCCAGAATTCCTGAATGATTCTTGTCCATCGCATCCTTCACTTTATGCTTTCCCAGGCGGGAAAAATCAATCGTGTCCTTTTTTTCCATTTTTAGAAGAAAATCTAAAATATCTGTTTTGCTAATAATTCCATCAATTTGACCTTTTTGATTAATCACAGGCACCGAATTCGTTGCTTTCCGGGTAAGCACCAACAAAGCCCGTTCAAGGGACCAATCCGGATCGACGACTACCACTTTCTCTTTTGGAATGATAAAAGGGGTAATCTCCCTCGAAAAAAGATAACCGGCTTGATCTCGTTTTAACATGCGCAAAAACTCCCTTACTCTTGGTAATCGGTTTACCCAGAGTGAATTTCTCTACGCAAAATTTTTCTCGCCTTGACCCTCCCTCATGTTACTCTGCCTCTTTTTTTGCTGTCAATAAGATTTATATAAATATTTTAATCACCAGATTAAAAATTAGCCTATTCTTACCAGGGCGGAAGGGAATTTTTATGCCGGTGTTCCTGCCGCCCTGGATATTCGATTTGGCGCCCTGAACCGCAGCTCCTTTCCCTCCTATTCTGTTAAAAGCAAAAACTCTTTTACATCCTGTAAGGCAAATTCCACCGCCTTGCGCCAAAAATCGGGTTTGGTCAAGTCAGCGCCCAAATGCTTACGGGCCAGATCTTCCACATTCATTCTCCCGGTATCCCTCAGCAGCTGTACATAGCGCCGGGCAAAACCATCCCCCTCTTGCCGGGCCTGCGCATAAATCCCCGTACTGAATAAAAAGCCAAACGTATACGGAAAATTGTAGAAAGGAAAGTGCGTATCATAGAAATGAAGCTTGGAAGCCCAAAAATGGGGATGGTACTCCGCGAGCAAATCACGGAAGCTCTCCCTCTGCGCCTCCTCCATGATCCGGCACAATTCTTCAGCTTGCACCAATCCCTGACGACGTGCATCATAAAACCTCGTTTCAAACAGAAAACGGGAATGAATGTCGCATAAGTAACTGACTCCAATGCGGAGACGCTGATCAAGCAAAGCGATTTTCTGTTCCTTGGTTTGCGCCTTTTTCAAAACAGCGTCAGAAACGATGAACTCGGCAAAAGTTGAAGCGGTTTCAGCTACGTTCATGGCATAGTTTTGCGCGAACATCGGCAGGTCTTTGATCACGTGCTCATGATAGGCATGACCCAGTTCATGAGCCAGCGTCGACAGATTATCAGTTGTCCCGGCAAAGGTCATGAAGATCCTCGTTTCCCCGCTGACGGGAAATGAGGTGCAAAATCCGCCCGGGCGTTTATGCGGCCTGTCTTCCGCCTCAATCCATCTCCGGGAAAAGGCCGACTCGGCAAACCGGGCCAAATCGGGACTGAAGTCTGCGAAATGATCAATGATAAAGCGTGCGGCCTCGTCAAAGGTGAACTTCCTGTTTTCCCCGGGCAGGGGAGCCGACAAATCGTACCAACTCAACTTGGGCAGTCCGAGCAGCCGGGCTTTGCGTTGCAAATAGTTCCCCAGGACCGATTTGCTCTCCTCCACCACACTCCACATCGCTTCCAGCGTTTCCCGCCGCATGCGGTTCTCCGCCAAGGGTTCATGCAACACATCTTCCCAGCCCCGCTGCTTGTATAATTGCAGGCGAAATCCCGCCAAATGATTGAGAATCGCAGAAAACAGACCGGCTTCCTTTTGCCAGGCCCGTTCCCATTCGGCAAACACTGCCTGGCGGACGGAACGATCGGGGTGAGATAATTGATTGGCTGCCTGACTGACGGACAGATTTACCTTTTCCCCATTTTTCTCCACCGGAATTTGTATGCGGCTGACGACGCTGTTATACAATTCCCCCCAGGCGTGATAACCGTCAACGCTCAAATAGCTGGCCAGCGTTTCAAGGGACCCGGACATCCTGTCCTGCGCACGCCCACGCATTTCGTACAGGTTAAACGCAATCGGTTTGATTCGCTCATCCTGGCAAACCCGCTCCAACAGTTCATCCGGCACTTCCGCCAGCCTGCTTTCCAACAAGACCTTTAACGTTTGTAACTCAGCTAACAACTGCTCGTTTTTTCCGCTCAGGATCAGCGCCTGCTCATCTGTGGTATCCTGGGCCAGCAAGCAGTGAATGTAGGACCAAACCTCCGTCAGCCTTTTTTCAAGATCTTGTACCTTTTCCAAAAGGTTGATCCATTCCCGTTCTGTTTTTTCCTTTTCTGCGTTTTCCTGAAACGCTGTTTTTAGCGCCGGGATTTCCGCAGTGAGCCGGTTCATTTCGCTCAGGAGCCCGGTCCTTCGGTTACCCCCGACAAATAACGAATCCAATTCCCAGGTCTGCGCATATTGTTGTGGCATAACCAAACCCCTTTTTTCTAAAATTTAACCCTAGACAGAAATATCTTTAATCTATTGTTATCATATCCATTGACATTTTTTCAACAGCGGGATGAAGAGCCTGAAAACCCTGTTCCAGGCTCTTTTTCCGCTCAGAACACCCGCAGCACGATTTTGCCGATATTCCGATTTTCTTCCATGTAGCGGTGCGCTTCCCGAACCTCTTCCCATGGAAAAATGCGGTCAATCACCGGCTTGAGTTCCCCGCTGACAAACCGCGGCAGGGCAAAAGAGGCAAACTCCCGCGTCAGATCCTGTTTATAGTCCAGGGAGCGGGTGCGCAGCGTCGTTCCGGAAATTTGCAGGCGTTTCGCCAGAACCTGCCCGAGCGACGCATCATCCAGCCGGCTCCCTCCCAGCATGCTGATCAGAACGAGACGCCCATCCATCGCCAACACACGCAGATTTTGCTTCCAGTAAGGTGCCCCGACAAAATCAAGCACCAACTGAACACCTCGGTTTTTCGTGGCGGCCAAAACCTTGTCGGCAAATTCCCCCTCTTTATAATTGAATGCGTGATCAGCCCCCAAATCCAGACAGAATCTCCGTTTTTCCTCTGATCCCACAGTGACGAGCGGGATGGCACCGACCGACTTGACCAATTGAATCGCCGCAGTTCCTACCCCGCTGGCGCCGGCATGGATCAGCACGGTCTCCCCCTGTTTCAGTCTGCCTACCCAAAACAGACATTGGTACGCTGTCAAGAAAACTTCCGGAATGGCTGCGGCCTGTTCAAACGTGAAACCTTCCGGAACCGGCATGGCCATCTTGTCCGGAATCACCGCGTATTGCGCATAGCCGCCGCCCGGCAACAAACCAAAAACGCGATCTCCCGGCTTCCATCCTCCCTCGCAGTTTTTCCCCACTTCTTCGACCACTCCCGCCATTTCCAATCCCAGGATCGGGCTCGCACCCGGCGGAGGAGGGTATTTTCCTTCACGCTGCGAAATATCAGCCCGGTTGAGCGCGGTGGCATGTACTTTTACCAACAATTCATCATCAGCCGGGGTCGGCTTCGGATATTCTCCAATCATCAACTGCTCCCTTCCGCCCGGTTTTTCCACCAATACTGCTTTCATCCTCTTCAGCCCCTTTCATCCCTTCATGGATCTGTGCCATCAAACAACTTTATTTTGAAAACGTTTCTACAAATTCATTACACAGATGCAAAAAATACCATACCTCTGTTATAATATCCCTTAGTATAAATATAATATTATACCTAATGATTATAACATTCCGATAAAAAGAAAGGGAGCTAGAATGAATCAACAAACAAAACAATTGGTTGGCATCATCTTGCGTATGATTCGGGATATTTACAAAAAAACCATTGAACTGGAAGGCATGTTTAAATCAAATAGCATACATATTTTGTCACGAGACTTTGATCCTTTCAATGAACTATTGCAAATCCTGGAATTACCTGAAGAAAAAAATACGTTACTTCTTGAACTCGTTCAGTTGTATTTGGAAGATGAAATGACCTTAAATGAGTTGTTGCTCGAATTTGAAAATCAGGCGAAAACATCGAAAGTGTAAATACAATTGATAAAAGAAAACCCGGTGGATCAAAAATCCCCGGGTTTCTTGGTTTAGGCGAAACCTTTTTTTGCGAAAATGCCCGCAGGTTGTGCGTCCACCCATGACCTCCGGATATTCTGCAAAACTTATTTTTGCCCGGCCAACAGCGCTTTGATCTTGTTTACCTCAGCCAGGAAATCCGCTTCTTTCATCACCGGTTCCCCGCTGCAATCTGCCAATTCCTGCGGAACTTCATGCCAGGATTTGCATCCCGAATACTCGGGGCGAATCGGGATCCGGGCCGGCTGATCCAACCGGTAGACCCGGAGCAAGAGCAGATGAAGCGGCAATTTTTTCTTCCATTTCAAACGCTCATGAGCAAAATCGTTGGTCCAAATGTGACAGGGTGCCAGGCGAAACAGCGCTTCTTCATCCATTACCTCGATATCTTCATGCAACTCGGCAAAATATTTGATCGTCGCCGTTTCTTGTTCCGGTGACCACGATTGAAGCGTTTTGGCGATCTCTCCCCTGTACTCCGGCTTGAGCAATTCTTCCTTTTGATGTTCATAAGCGGGATAAAGAAAGAAACGGTCGCTTCTCACTTCAAAATGACGCGTTTCTTCGGCGATTCCGCCTTTCCGCATCACAATGATTTGTTTTCCTTCCCCCAGCGCTTCAACGGTGACCGCCCATTCCTTCAGGGCGATCCGGGTGTTGGCTCGACTCATCCCGATTCCTCCTCGTTCAATAATTGATCGAATCGATGGTACGCCGGAAAGCGTCCTCCGCACGGCCTCTTTCCAAAAGCTGCTTCGCTTCTTTCAGGCCGGACTCATCAACCCGTTCGGCAAATGGCACCATTTCCGCAGCTTTTTGCGCCGCTTGCTCCCAGTTTTCCTCCATCGCATAAAAAAGGGCCCATTGGTGCAACGCATAACAAAGCCCCGGCCCCACCAATGCCACGGCGTCATGCTGCGCCATGGTGGCGAATTTCTCCCGCTCCCAGCCGGCAATCCCGGCTATCTTCTCCACCGCCTCCTGCTTCTGACCCGCCTGATAGAGATAATAAGCGAGGTAAACCTCCAAATGAACCCGGCTCATCATATAGCCCATCGTTTCAGGATACTGGGCCAGAGCCTCTTTCATTTTTTCGGCAGCCTGATTAAATCTTTGAGCCTCGGCATCCAGCTCTGCCATTTCCACGAGGCTGCGGACATAGGCAAAATGCTGATTCGGATTCTCATTCGGACCTTCTTCGGCAATCGATTGAAAAAGCTTATAAGCCAGGTCGGGCAAACCGGCACGGAGGCAAGTGACACCGACCAATAAGCGGTTATTCGGATGGGCAAAATCAAGAAAAGCATCTCTAGGCAAACGATGTTTTACAGCGGCTTCCGCTTCCCGTTTCAATTCCTCCATCACAATCTGATTCATCGCTGCTCCTCCAAAAGCGAATCTTGTTCTCCATTATTAGCATGACTTCTCTTTTCATCCTTGTCAAACAACCTTTTGGACAAATATTTACTCATTCCGGACATAAGATAAATGGAAAGGGAATGCTTGCGCTTTCGCCCGGGGGTGCCTCCGAGTAGACGGATCAAACAAAGGGCGTTATGATTAAGAAGTTATCATCACACTTTATTTGCAGAAAGGGTCCAACTTACCATGTGGTTTATCCTGGCACTCATCAGTTCAGTCACCTTTGGGCTGGCCGGTTTTATGATGAAGGCGAGTTCGGCACAGCGCGGCTCCACCAACCACCTTTTGTGGGGACTTTACTGCACGGGTACACTTGGCTTTCTTTGGTGGATGGTTTATACCGGAGCCGTTTCCTTCTCCCTGAAAACAATCCTGGCCGGAATCGTGATCGGATGGGGGTCAGCATGGGGGAACCTGCTGTTTATGAAAGCACTGGAGACAGGCCCTGCCAGCCTCACATCTCCGCTGGTCAATGTCAACATCGTACTCACAGTGGCCATGTCTCTCTTGCTCTACGGAGAAGAACTCAGTCTTTATGAATCGGCCGGGGTTTTGCTGCTCATCGCAGCCGTTTCCATTTTACCGATTGATCCGAATGAATCGCTCCGGATTCGCAACATCCGCTGGTATGCTCTCGTCCTGATGGCAACGGTGCTTTTCTTTTTGCGCAATGGCGGACTGAAAATAACGGAAGAGTGGCACCTGCCAAATGCGGCCGTCCTGTTTGTCAGCTATGCCTTCGGGCTGGTCTGGTTTACTGCGGAGATTTTTCGCAAACGGTCCGCTTTGGACAAACCGGCGGTAAGAACAGGGCTGCGCTGGGGATTGATGTCCGGTATTTTTTCCTTTGCCGGAATGCAAGTGTATGCGATTGCCCTTGAATCGGGTCCGGCCAGCATCGTCGCGCCGATCTTTGCCACCAACAGCCTTGTGGTCGCCCTGCTCTCCATTTTGGTCTTTCGCGAACGTTTGTCGACCGTTCAAATCCTTACCCTGATCCTCTTATTCGTCGGACTTATTTTGATCCGGATCGGTTAATGCGAAAGGAGGCTTCACCGTGGGAAAATTGGCGCCTGCATTTGCCCTGCCCGACCTGACCGGGCGAATCCATCGCTTATCCGACTATGCGGGAAAAGCGATTTGGCTGGAATTTTGGGTTACCTGGTGCGCATCCTGCCAAGAAACCTTGCCTCAGAAAGATATCCTCTATCGAACGATGAATCATCCGGGACTCGTATTTCTCACCATTCACGTTTCGGGAAGAGAAAGCAATCCGGACCGCGTCTTTTCCTTTATGGAGCAAAACGGTTTTCAGTTTCCCGTCTTGCGCGACAATGGACGAGAAACGTATGACGCATACGGTTTGCAATCGGTTCCCAGCAGCGTCCTGATTAACAACAAGGGAGAAATCCATGGAATTTTCGATGAAACCGTCCCGTTCACGTCGGTAATCAAGGAGATTGGCAACATTTTACCCGCACCTTAAACCTTGGTTTGACAGGATGGATGAATATGAACTGGTTTGAAGCGGCCATACTCGGGATCATCCAGGGGCTGACCGAATTTTTGCCGATCAGCAGCACCGGCCATCTCTACTTGGGCCGTCATCTCTTTGGTCTGGATGAGGCCGGCCTGTTTCTCGATACCATGCTACATCTGGGAACGCTGATCGCCGTGATTCTCATCTACCGGCGGGAAATCGTGATGATGATCCGCCGGCCGCTCTCTCGTCTCAGTTTGTTGGTGGTCGTCGGAACGATCCCGACCGCTTTTATCGGGCTTATGTTTGAAGATTGGTTTGAAAAGATAGCCCAAACCGGAATGACGATCGGTTGGGAATTTTTAGCGACCGGTCTCCTGTTGTGGATGGCCGATACATTTAAGGATAAAGGGAAGAAGAGCTTGGAGGAGATCAGTTTCGGAGATGCCTTTCTCATCGGTTTGTTTCAAGGGGCGGCCATCATGCCCGCTTTATCCCGGTCCGGCTTGACGATTGCCGCGGCTCTCTTTCGCCGGATTGACAAAGCGGCCGCCGCCTATTTCTCATTCCTTTTATCCATTCCCTCGATCGCCGGCGCTGTGATCCTGCAGGGCAAAAAATTGATGGAAGGAGGAACGGAAGTGTTGCCGCTGAGCGCTTTGATGATCGGCACGGCCTGCTCGGCCATTTTCGGCTATCTCGCGGTTAAATGGATGATCTCACTCTTAAAAACAGGTTCCTTGAAAGGCTTCGCCATTTATGTCTTCATTTTGGGAATGGTCATCTTATCCGCTCAATTTACCGGAACATTTTAAGATTTGCGAATAAATGCATTTCCCAATCACACTTAATGGAGGGAGAGCATTGCCAAGCGCAGGAAGCAATCCTGTGCTTGTTTTGTTGGAAAACCCGGTCGATCCTCTCAGCCGTTAGGGAGAGAAAACAACATGATCCGAGTTTCAGAATGTGATCGACTACCCTCCCTGCAAATGAAAAGAATTTTTACAAACATATATAAAAAACTGCCGGACTTTTGAGTCCGGCAGTCCAAGTCGTATTCCCTGAAAACTAAAGAGTGAGTAAGGCATGACCTGAGAAGTATCGGTTCATTTGCTCTGTGAAGAGCTCCTTAGAAAGGAGGTGATCCATCCCCACCTTCCGGTAGGGATACCTTGTTACGACTTCACCCCA
>NZ_JAECVZ010000019.1:0-67964 GCF_016055135.1 Thermoactinomyces sp. CICC 10521
CTGGATGAATTCGTCCTGAACATAGAAACCTTCCTTCGGAATTTTTTTTATACCTTTTCAACAAAAAAAGGCTGTTGACCTTCTTTGTCAACAACCTCACACCCAAAAATATCGGGTGTTTTAATTCGCGAACTACATACCGTTATTTTTTTCCATCGTCAACTAATTTCACCATCAAACCTGCCATCACGCGCTGTTCATTTTCGTCCGCGACGCTCCAGAGGTCTTTTAACAAGCGTTCCTGGTCATTTTGCGGATCAATATCCTTGGCCAGGTAATCACCGAGCTGATAGGCCAGGTCAGAGATGGTGTTGGCATCCATGCCCATTCCTTTCGCTTGGTCCACGCGCTCGGCAAGAAAGTTTTTCCACTCCTGAAAATTATCCAACACAGACATTTTGCATTTCCTCCTTAGATGCTGTTCAACGTTCCTAGGAGGTAATATGAGTTTATTTCCCTTATTTTATGTATTGGAAGTTCATTTCAGGTATACCAGCCACCGTTGACCGCCAGAACTTGACCTGTGACGTAGGCCGCCTCCGGCAAACAAACATAACGGATCAAGGAGGCCACCTCTTCCGGCAGCCCCAGCCTCCCAGCCGGTATCTCTTCCGCAAGGCTGCTTCGTTCTTCCCTGGTCAGCTGCCTCTCCAACATCGCGGTCTGTATTGCTCCCGGGGCGATTGCATTTACTGTAATTCCGGAAGGGGCCAACTCTTTCGCCAGCGCTTTGGCCATGCTGATCTGTGCCCCTTTTGCCGCCGAATAAAGCACTTCACACGCCCCACCTGTTTGCCCCCAAATGGAAGAAACCAGCACAATCCGCCCTTTTTGCTGTTGAATCATGGCCGGGAGAACGGCTTGAACCAAGGAAAATGCGCCGCGTACATGTGTATCCATCACCTGGTCGTAATCCTTTTCCGTCATGTCTTGAATCAACCCCGCCACGCTGTTTCCCGCAGCATGGATTAAAATCGTCGGATTGCCAAAATGATGGGTGATTTCCCGGTAAGCCGCAGATACGGACTCCCTGTTTCTCACATCGACCGGCACAGCCAGCGCCCGCACTCCGAACCGGCGACAAATCTGCTCTGTCTGCCTGGCGACCGTTTCCGCTGAATGATACCCAATTATCACATCTGCTCCGGCTGCGGCCAATTCGACTGCCGCCGCTTTTCCGATTCCGCCGCTCCCCCCTGTGATCCAGGCGATTTCACCATGCAATGGTTTCACTCGATCTCCCTCCAACAAAAATGCGCCCAATCGGACGCATTTTTCAGTCAATGTTTATGTCGGGGCTCTCATCCCCGCATGTACGATCAATTGCATCTTTTCAGCCATCATGAATGAGGGCGCACAATCGAAACAGCAAAACGATTCCAATCAATATGCTGTTGCATGCGCCGGTTTATATCGTCTACGCTGAGACTTTCCAGCACGGGTATGATTTTGAACAAATCCGCATCGTTAAAGCGATAGTTGGTAAACTGATTGGCAATCCACTCCGGCGAGCTGAGGAAACGCAAATTGGCCCCGATCTTTTTTTTGCGAATCCGTTCAAAGGTTTTGGGAGATATCCCCTGTTCCACCCGTTTCGGCAGTTCATCGCGAATTCTTTGCAACAGCTGATCCGGATCAAAAGTATCCCCGCCGATCATGGAAAATCCGTAACCGCGATCCAGCGAATAATCACAGCCAAAGCTGTCATCGATCAAGCCGTCATCATACAGGGACTGGTAAAGCTCGGAAGAGGAGCCGATGAGCGCCTCCAGGACGATCTGGGTGGCCAGCTCCTGTTTCATCAGGGCTTCCCCCGTCAGGTTGACAGCATCTTTCCCTTCCTTAAAGCCAAACAAACATTTGGATATCCCTACACTCAGTTCCACTTCCTTCACTTTTTCCGCCACCTGATCAGGTTCATCCGGGAAAAAGCGGTGAATCTCCTTGATCTCATCAAACGTTTTGGCCGACTGATTTTCGCGGATCAGTTCTATCGTCGCCTCAGGGTCGACCGGCCCAACCAGGAACAGAAGCATATTGCTCGGATGATAAAATGTTTGGTAACAGGTGTAAAGCAACTCTTTTGTAATTTTGGAAATCGACTCGATGGTGCCGGCGATATCAATTTTAACCGGATGTTGTTGATACATCGCTTCAATCAAGCCAAAATAAGAGCGCCAGTCGGGATTGTCGTCATACATTCGGATTTCCTGGCCGATAATCCCTTTTTCCTTTTCCACATTTTGATCCGTAAAGTAGGGACTTTGCACAAAATCGAGCAGGGTCGTCAAGTTCTTTTGCACCTGGTCCGTGCAGGAAAACAGGTATGCTGTACGGGTAAAACTCGTAAACGCATTGGCTGAAGCTCCCTGGCGGGAAAACTCCTGAAACACATCTTCCCCTGAAGGCTGCTCAAACATCTTGTGTTCCAAGAAGTGAGCGATTCCGTCCGGGACAGACATCTTTTCTTGCCCCTGAACCTGAAAGGTGTTGTCAATCGAGCCGTATCGGGTGGTAAAGGTCGCATAGGTCTTGTTAAAGCCGGGCTTTGGCAACAGATATACCTGCAGCCCGTTGGGCAGTTTTTCGTAATACAAGGTTTCTTCAATCTGCCGGTGCTCAATTTTTTGCATTCGCGTTTCCCTCCTGGTCGCGCAAGAAGTAAATGGTTTCAAGCTGAATTTTTTCGGCAACCCGCGTAATATCCTCTTTGCGCACCTGCTCAAGATCATGAAGCAACGCTTCCAGCGTTCTTTCCCTTCCGCTCAATACCGACTGATTAAAATGGAAATGAATCAGTTCAAACGAACGATCCTGCTGTTCTTTCAGCTGATTGGAAAGCGTCGCCTTGGTCTGATCCAATTCCTTGTCACTGATATCTCCCTGCTGCATGGCCGCCAACTGTTTCTTGATGATATCCACCGCTTTTTCAAAGTTGGAAATTTCGATCCCCGACTGGATGATGAGCAACCCTTTGTGGCTTTCCAGCCTGGATGAACAGTAATAAGCGAGACTTGCTTTTTCGCGCACGTTCAAAAACAATTTCGAGTGGGGAAACCCGCCGAAAATGCCGTTGTACATCATCAAAGCGGGATAATCATCATCCTGGATGGTCACGTTGGTTCGGCATCCCAGATTGAGTTTTCCCTGCTTCACATTGAGGCGGTCAATGACTGTTTTTTCCTTGCGCGCTGCGGAGTGAACCGCTGAAGGCACAGCAAGCGTTTTCCGCCTCTGCCGAAGTGAATCGCCAATATTTCTCTCCAAACGTTTTACCACATCGTCCGCAGAGACATTGCCGACGCAATAAATATCGATTGGGCAGGTTTGAATCACTTCCTGGTAATATGTATAGAGATTCTGCGCGTCAATCTGCGGCAAATCCTCGATCCGGCCATGGTTGAACAGCGCGTATGGCTCACCTTTGCACATCTCTTCCACCATGCGCTGGGAGGCATATCGGATCTTGTCATCTTGAAGGCTTTCAATTTTCTGTTTCAAATTTTTCTTTTCCGCCTCCACATAGGAAGCTTTAAAGCCTCCCTGTTCCAAGTGCGGTGAAAACAAGGCTTCACTAAAAAGATTAATTCCTTCATCCAACAGGGATTTTTTCTCGCTGAGATACCGTTCGTTGGCAATTTCCATCCCGATCTGGATGAGATGGCGCTCCCCCCGTTTGAACACATCACCAAACAGTGTCGCACCGTAAAAAGAATCCAGTTTTCTCCTCAATTCGATCGTCGTGGGGTAAGAAGCTGTTCCCCGCTGAAGCACACTCGGCAAAAGTGCTGTTTTCGTCACATATTCCGGCTTTAATTCCTGAGCGATAAACGCCAGCAACGCCGTCGTCTTAAATTTTTCGCTCGAGCAGACGTGAACGCGCACGTCGCCGATTGAAACGGTTTCAAATTGGATTGTCGACACGTTGACACCTCTCCTTTTTAAATGGGCCGATGTATAAACATTATAGTCTAATTAGCCGCGGTTGGAAACGATAACCACTTATAGTATGACCGAAAAGCAGAAAAAAACCTCTACCCGTTTTTTTTGGATAGAGGCCAAAAATGTTTTCGTCAGGCCATCAGTTTGGCAATTTTTTTCGAAAGCGCCAAAAGGATAATCCCGAAGATAATCGAGAGGGCACCGATCGCACCGAATATCTGGAAGTAACCCATCGTCTCGGTGAAGGCAGCCAACTGTCCGGCAAGAATGTCCGCAATACCGGTGCTGGCCAGCCATACTCCCATCAACAGGGATGCGTATTTGATCGGTGCAATTTCACTCACCATCGACAAGCCGATCGGCGACAGGAACAATTCCCCGACCGTGTGGAAGAAGTAAGTGAAAATGATAAAGAGAATATTGGCTTTCACGGTGACATGATGCGCATCACCGCCGGTTTGCATCACTGCTGTCAACAACACCATATATCCGATTCCGAGCAGGATCATTCCCAATCCCATTTTGACCGGGGTTGGCCAGTCACCTTTTTCCCGCTTGGACAAGGCAGACCACAGCTTGGCAATCAGAGGGGCAAGGATGATGATAAAAGCGGGATTAATCGACTGGAACATTTCCGTCGGAACTTCCCAGCCGAAAACATTCCGGTTCACAAAAGTCTGGGTATAGAAAGTTAACGATGTACCCGCTTGCTCAAATCCGGCCCAGAAGAAAACAACGAAGCAAGTTAAAATAATAATCGCTAGGGTTCGCCGTTTTTCCTGTTTCGTCAGCGGCGTTTTTTTATCCACCGCCGGCATCTGCTTGGACGGCGCCATTTTGCCAACCGGTTTTTTTCCAATCTCACCGAGGAAACGGTTGGACAGCGCATTAAACAGCACTTGCCCGATAATCATCCCGATGGAAGAAGCCAGGAACCCATAACGATAGCCGTGTTGAATGACTCCATTCACATTCGTGCTGAAGTAGTCGCCGACCAGCCCGACGACCAGCGGAGCCAGAAAGGCACCGAGGTTGATCCCCATATAAAAGATCGTAAACGCAGCATCTCTCCGTTTATCATCTTTTTCATAGAGCTCGCCGACCAAAGTTGACACGTTCGGCTTGAAAAATCCGTTACCGAACACCAAAAGGGCAAGCCCCAAATACAATCCCCACCGACTGTGTTCGGCAAATAAAATGAAGTTTCCCAGCGCCATGGTGACCCCGCCGAGAGTAATCGCCCACCGCCGTCCGAGAAAGCGGTCGGTCAGATAACCACCGGCCAACGGTGTAAAGTAACAAGCACCGGTATAAAAACCGAAAATCAGAGAAGCCGTCCCCTGATCATAACCCAGGCCTCCGCTCAGGTAAGAGGCGGCCAGATAAAGGGCGAGAATCCCCCTCATGCCATAGTAACTGAACCGCTCCCACATCTCTGTGAAAAAGAGCAGATAAAGGCCGCGCGGGTGTTTCTTTTTCGGCTCTGGTACAGGCACGTTACTTTTTTCTATTTTTACTGCAGCTTCCATGACAGACCTCCTTAGAGCATGTCGTCGGAACATCCATTGGAAAGATACGAATTTCCGTTATCCGAAAAAAAGTTTTACTAAGTAAATGCTTTATAAAGTAAAACAATTGTATAAAAAAATATCCGTGATGTTTTCCCCGATGACAATATGATTTAAATTTAAAGAAAATAACCACGAAAAAAATGATTACCAGAGCAGAGACGGCGCCGAATTTTCTGGCTTTTACACCATTTTTATAAAATTGCCGTAGGAATATTTTAGTATAAACCAAAAGATAAATCAAAGGAAAAAATTAGAAAAAGAGAGAGTAAGCCTGTATTTATCACAATCCAAATGATCGTAGCACTTCTTGAATCCAAGAGAATAAAAGAAATCATTGTTAAAATTTCAATATAGATATGTAAATCGAGATAATAGTATCAATTGTGTAAAATAAACAAAATTTTATAAGAGAGATTGAATTACGCAAAAAAGACCCCAGCTGATTGCTGAGGTCTCTTCACGACCGTTTATCGGGCCCCTTTTTCATATGGCTTTCCGTTTGCCGCGGGCGGTTCTGCCTTGCCGACAAATCCGGCCAAGGCCAAGATGGTCAGGATATACGGAAGCATGCTCAGCACTTCACTCGGCACGTAATTCGTCAAATGATACAGCTGACCGGTAAGTGCCAAAGCCACAGCCAATCCGAAGAACAGACCGGCCCACAAAACGCCGAAAGGACGCCATTTGCCAAAAATCAGTGCAGCCAGGGCGATAAATCCTTGTCCGGCCACCGTCACCTGCGTAAACTGGCTGCCAATGGCAATCGAAAGGCCCGCACCGCCGATTGCTGCCAGCGCACCGCTGATCATGACAGCGATATAGCGCATCACAATCACGTTGATTCCGGCCGTTTCCGCCGCGTGCGGATGTTCCCCGACCGCTCTTAACCGCATGCCAAATGACGTCTGGTAAAAGAGAAAATAAGTGATAATGACCAAGGCGATCGCGATATAGGTCGTCGGAAGCGCCTGAAAAATCGAAGGACCCAATACCGGGATCTTATTCAGGAGGGGAATCGAAATCACACTCAGCTTATCCGGGACAACCGGCGTTTGCGAAGAGCCGTTATACATATGCTTGGTTAGATAGACAGCCAGTCCAAGCGCCAAAAAGTTAATCGCAACCCCACTGACCACCTGATCCGCTTTAAACGTAATCGAAGCAATCGCATGCGGCAAAGCTAACAAAATGCCCGCAACAATCGCGCACAAGAGTCCGATCCAGGCGTTGCCGAAGAAGATCGTCGTTACCGCTCCGGTAAAAGCGCCGATCGTCATCAGGCCTTCCAGCCCGATGTTCACCACCCCGGAACGCTCCGAGTACAATCCGCCAAGTCCGGCCAAAATCAGTGGTGTTGAGTAAAGCACGGTCATCGATAAAATGTTTGTCAGGGTTTCAAGCATTGGTTTTCACCCCTTTTTTGCGCCGGGAATGAAAGATCTTTTCCACAATGTTGGCGGCCACAAACAAAATGATCGCCGCAAATACAACGCGAATGACCTCAAACGGCACTCCTGCTTCAAACTGCATGTTTCCGCCGCCATATTCCAGAACCCCGAAAAGGATGGAGGCCAAAATCACTCCGACAGGTGTATTGGCTCCCAGCAAAGCGACGGCGATCCCGTCAAAGCCAATGCCGGTGAAATCGTTCATAATCGGCAAATAACCATTCGTACCGAGCGCTTCGACCGCTCCGGCCAAACCGGCAAATGCCCCGCTGATCATCATTGACAAAATGACGCTTTTCTTCACATTCATCCCGGCATATTCAGCCGCGAGCGGATTGAAACCGACAGCCCTCAGTTCGTAACCCAGCCGGGTGCGCCAAACGAGGACATACATGACGAAAGCAGCGGCCAAGGCGATCAGAATGCCCAAATGAACGCGCGCTCCTCCAAACAGATCGGATAACCACTGAACCCTCAGTGAAGCGGAATCGGGAATTTTCTCCGTGGAATCAGCTCCGGGGGCCAGCCAATGAAAAACAACGGCATTGGAAAGATAAAGGGCGATATAGTTCATCATAATCGTGATAATTACCTCATGAACCCCGCGCACTGCTTTTAAGAGGCCGGGAAGATAAGCCCAGATCGCTCCAGCCAGCCCGCCGGCGATCACGGCTGCAACGGCATGCAAACCGGAAGGGAGCGGTAATTTTAAACCGACGATGATAGCGGCCATCTGTCCGACGATAAACTGCCCTTCAACCCCGATATTAAAGAGACCGGTGCGAAAGGCAATGGCTACGGCCAAACCCGTCAATAACAAAGGGGTGACGGTCCGGATCGTCTCTCCCAGATCATAAGGCTGAAACAAAGCACTGACAAAGAGGGCATTATAGGCTTCGAGCGGGTTATACCCGGCCGCGACCATCATAATGGCCCCAATCAACATTCCCAGCACAATCGAAATGAGGGAAGCCAGAAATGTTGACATCTTGTTCATCCGCGAGAACAGTTGCTGCACAGCTATTTCACCTCCTGTTTTTTGCCGCCCGCCATCAGGAGACCCAATTCTTCTTCCGTCGTCGTTTCCGGATCAACCCAGCCGACGATTTTCCCTTCGTAGATCACGGCAACGCGGTCACTCAGTTTCAGGACTTCATCCAGTTCCAGGGAGACCAGCAGAACCGCTTTGCCTTTATCCCGTTGTTCGACAAGACGGCGATGGATCGACTCAATCGCACCAACATCCAGGCCTCGGGTTGGCTGTGCAGCAATCAGAAAGTCGGGATCGCGGTCCACTTCCCGCGCGATGATCGCCTTTTGCTGGTTACCGCCCGACAGTCCCCGAATCGGAACGTGTTCATTTGGGGTGCGCACATCAAACTCTTTGATCAAGCGCTTGGCATATTGATCAATCTCGCCATTTTGAATAATTCCCCTCTTGGTAAACGGGGCTTGATAATATGATTGCAAAACCATGTTTTCACTGACGGTAAAATCGAGCACAAGCCCGCGTTTATGCCGGTCTTCCGGAATATGGCCGACACCAGCTTCGATCACCTTTCGCGGTTTGAACCGGGTCATGTCTTTTCCATTGATGTGAATGGAACCGGACTCGATGTCGCGCAATCCGGTAATCGCCTCGATCAATTCCGTCTGTCCGTTTCCGTCAACACCGGCGAGTCCGACGATTTCACCGGCTCTCACTTCCAGATCAAGGCCATTTACCGCACGGACACCGCGATGATCCAGAGCGACCAGTTGTGAGATCTTGACAATCGGTTCACCGGGTTGCTTTTTCTCTTTTTCCACGGTGAAGGAAACCTCGCGTCCGACCATCAAGGCGGCCAATTCATTTTCATTCGTTTCGGCCACATCGACCGTTTGAATCACTTTTCCGCGGCGAATCACCGTCACCCGGTCACAGGTGCTCATGATCTCCTTCAGTTTATGGGTGATAAAAATGATCGTCTTGCCTTCGTCGACCAGCCGTCGCATAATCTCCGTCAACTCTTCAATCTCCTGCGGCGTCAAGACTGCCGTCGGCTCGTCGAAAATGAGGATATCTGCTCCGCGGTACAACGTTTTCAAAATTTCCACACGCTGTTGCATCCCGACGGATATATCGGCAATTTTCGCCCGCGGATCCACTTTGAGGCCGTACTGATCCGATAAGCGCTGAATCTCTTTCTCCGCTTTTTTGATATTTAACAGGCCGAACTTGCTTCGCTCATCACCCAAAATGATGTTTTCCGTTACGGTAAACGGCTCAACTAACATAAAGTGTTGGTGAACCATCCCGATTCCGAGTTTGTTGGCCACAGTGGGTCCCGTAATTTTGACCGGCTTCTCGTTAATGCGGATTTCTCCTTCGTCCGGTTGGTACAGGCCGAACAAAATGTTCATCAGCGTCGACTTTCCTGCACCATTTTCCCCCAATAACGCATGAATTTCGCCTTTTCTGACCGTCAGATTGATCTGATCATTGGCGATAATTCCGGGAAAACGCTTCGTAATCCCAACCATTTCCACTACATTCACCCTGATTCCCCCCTTCTCGGCGGCATATTTTTCCATTTGTCATTAAATTAAAAAGCGAAAAAAGCTTGAGGATTTAAGTATACAAGGTATTAGGGCATATTTCAAAGGGATTTCTATTTAAAAAGGCCAGCATGGACGCTGACCCGATTTCCAATATTATGGTTTAAAGTTGGCAAGTTCTGCTTCGGTACTCGGAACTTTGAGTTGACCGCTAATAATTTTTTGTTTGTACTCTTCCACTTTCTTCTCAACATCGGGACTCACATGTTTATCAGCCATGGAGATTCCGTTTTCTTTCAGACCCATCACCACATGTTGACCCGGTTTCAGTTTTCCGTCTTTCAATTCCTTGGTCACATTGTAAACAGCCACATCGACGCGTTTGACCATCGAAGTCAGGGTATGGTCGGGAGCGAGGTTGGATTGGTCACGGTCTACACCGATCGCCCAGTACTTCCCTTTCTCGCGGGTTTTCACTTCATCAAACAAGCCTTTGCCTGTACCGCCCGCAGCATGGAAAATAATATCTGCTCCGTTGTTATACATGCTTTGGGCCAGGGAACGTCCTTTTACCGCGTCAGCAAAACTCTCGGCATAAGCGACCGAAACGGTAGCTTTCGGATTTACTGCTTTTACCCCGGCTATATAGCCCACTTCAAATTTTTTGATAAGCGGAGATGTCACCCCGCCGATAAATCCAACTTTGTTTGTTTTCGTTGTTAAACCGGCAATCACACCGACCAGGAATGAGCCTTCCTCTTCCTTAAAGGTAACGGCAGTCACATTTTTCGGGATTTTTCCTCCGAGATCACTGTCGACAATGCCAAATTTCGCATCAGGGAACTGATTGGCAATATCAGGAATCGCCTTGTCGAATTTGTAACCGATCGCCCAGGTGATATTGCGTCCCTCACGTGCAAACTTCGTCAAGTTCGGTATATAATCATCATCGCTTTTTGATTCAAGGGCTTTAATGTCGACACCGTAATCTTTTTTCGCTTTCTCCAGCCCTTCCCAGGCGGATTGGTTGAACGACTCGTCATTCAGCCCGCCGGTATCCGTCACCAACCCGGCTGCAAAACCGCCTTTTTTGGTAGTCGCCGACGAACATCCGACTACTGTGAACACCAATGCCGCACAAAGGAAAAGTGCAAGCCAGGATCTTTTTGCCATGCAGTGGCCCTCCTCCAAAAAAATTAGAATATGAGTTCTTTCCGATTGCAGAATAATCGGAAGGCAGCCGGAAATAAACATATTCCGAAACCGAATTTTATGTATTTCGGAGAACTATGTTTATATAAATTGAATCCATTTTTTCCGGCTGTTTTTTATTGCTCATAGTAATTTATATCATGCTTGTTCACTATTTGGCTACATTTTTCTTTTCTTGATATTGCTCCAGTGTTATTAATACTTCCCTGGGCTTGCTGCCTTCATACGGCCCGACGATTCCATTGCTTTCCATCATGTCGATCAAGCGCGCCGCCCTTGTATAACCAACCCGCAATCTCCGTTGCAAAAGCGAAACGGACGCCGTCTTCGCTTCCAAAACGAGCTGAACCGCCTGCGGAAACAGTTCATCATCCACCCCGTCCATCCCCTGATCCGGGGCCGTGGGAATCAACTCTTCCTGATAACGCGGTTCCTGCTGTTTGCTCACAAAGCGGACAACCGCTTCCACTTCATCATCGGAGAGAAATGCCCCTTGTACGCGGATCGGTTTGGAAGCACCGATCGGCAAATAAAGCATATCACCCCGTCCCAGCAATTTTTCCGCTCCCCCCATGTCCAAGATGGTGCGGGAGTCGGCCTGTGAAGAAACGGCAAAGGCAATTCGCGAAGGAATATTCGCCTTGATCACCCCTGTGATTACATCGACAGAGGGCCGCTGCGTGGCGATGATTAAATGAATCCCTGCCGCCCTGGCCATTTGGGCAAGCCGGCAAATCGCGTCTTCCACGTCGGAAGGAGCCACCATCATCAAATCGGCCAGCTCGTCCACAATGACGACGATGAAGGGAAGAGGCTCCAGGTTCTTCTCTTTGTTTTCGGCCGCCATCTGGTTATAGCGCTCAATATCTCTCGCCCCGTGCTTGGCAAACATTTCATACCGTTTTTCCATCTCGGTCACCACTTTTTTCAGGGCGATCGCCGCCTTGCGCGGATCCGTGACAACAGGGACCAGCAGATGGGGAATTCCGTTATATACATTCAATTCCACCATCTTGGGATCGATCATCATCAATTTCACTTCGTCCGGCCGGGCTTTGTACAGCAAACTGGTGATGATTCCGTTGATGCAGACGCTTTTTCCCGAGCCGGTCGCTCCCGCTACCAGCAAATGCGGCATGCGCGCGAGGTTGTCAACAATTGGTTTGCCGTAAATATCCCGCCCCAGCGCAATGCTCAATTTGGAGGGATGATCGCGATATTCAGGGCTTTCCAAAATATCCCTCAGTCCGACCAGAGAAACCTCCTGGTTCGGCACCTCGATGCCAACAGCCGGTTTTCCCGGTATGGGCGCCTCAATGCGGATATCTTTCGCGGCCAGGGCCAAAGCGATATCATCTGCGAGATTGACAATCCTGCTCACTTTCACCCCGATCTCCGGCTGAATTTCATACCGCGTCACAGTCGGGCCCCGATGAATCCCGGTCACCTTGGCCTTGACTCCGAAGCTTTCCAGCGTCTCCTTCAGTGTGCGCGCATTCTCCCTATGGTCGTCTTGGTCCACCAGACTGCGCTTTTTCGTTTCCCGGAGCAAGGTCGTCGGCGGCATCAGATAATGCGCCATTTCATCTTTCGAATGAAAGCGCACTTCCATCGTTTCTTCTTCCTCGGCATCCTGCTTCTCCACCTGCTCAGTCTTCGGTTTCGTTTTCAACTTTAGCGCTTCCGGAATCATTTTTTCCAGTTCCAGCTCCATTTGCGTTGCTTGCTGCGCCTTTTCTTTTTCATTTCCCCCGTAGATGGCGTCTTCAAAGTCATAAATCACCGGTTCGATCGGATCGCGGCTGACAGAGGCTGCCGCCTTCGTTTCCCCGGATCTTTTTCTCCTGATCCGCTTCGGTGGTTGCTTCTGTTTGTAGTATTGGCGCAACCAATCGATGATCAGCTGTCTGCCCCGTTTTTTCCAGGCACGGAATAATTGTTTCACGATCCCGAAGAATTTCACATAAGAAAAATCGGCCACGAGCAAAATTCCGCACAGCACCAATGCGCCCAGTACAATCAATGTCCCCATATCATCAAATAAAAAGTGCAATAAGGCATAAGCGAAAGCACCGGTCATTCCGCCCCCGACATCAAGAGGAAGGCGGGAAGTCCGTTCCTCCAAAAGCAAATTCCATGTCGTGTCCACAATTCCGCTGTTCGTATGGATCGTTTGAAAAGTCCAATAGTGATTTAACGTCAGAAATGAAACGAGAATCATCGTCAACCCGCTCATGCGCGGAGTCCATTTCCGTGGCCATTTGCGGTTGGCCATGACATAAACGGCCAGCCAGACTCCCAGAAGCGGAATCACAAAATTCCATGTACCGAAGACAAACCGGGCCAAGTAAGTCAAGTTCCGCCCGATTGCCCCGTAGCTGGCCATGGTAATAAAAGAGGCAGCGAGAATCACAATCCCGTAAATCTCAAACAAAATCTCATTTTTGAGCGATTTCTCCGCATTTGCTTTTTTCTTTTTTCGTGCCATATGTATCACCTTTCACAAAACCGTCACTCTTCATTATAACATGGAAAAGCTTGCCTGCAGAATGGTCCGTCCTAAATTTTGGGAATAGAGTGAAAGAAGAGATATTTTTATTGCCTGACCGAAGAGGTACGTTTTGCCAATCTCAGCAGGGGATCGGGCCTGTTGAGACCCTTCGGAACACAGGCAGGTTGGATAGCATATTCACGAGCCGATTTGCAACAAGCTTTCAAAAAGGATCATTCCCCTCCAAGCGTAGTTGAGGCGGCCGGGTCTTTTATACGGAAATAATTAGATATGATATAATAATCTAAAAAATTTAATTGTTACAGAGAGGAGGCAGGCGCCGTCACTGGCCTTTCGCAAGTGGTCCAAGGCGTAAAAAATGAGGGTTTCCTTATTCGTAACCTGTTTGACTGATGTATTTTTCCCGGAAGTGGGTAAAGCCGTTGTCGAGATACTGGAAAGGCTTGGATGCGAGGTGGATTTTCCCGAAACGCAGACATGCTGCGGCCAGCCTGCCTATAACAGCGGGTACCACCTGGAAACCAAAGAGGTGGCCGAGCATATGATCGAAACGTTCGAACCGGCTGAATATATCGTAACACCATCCGGTTCATGCGCAGCGATGTTCCATGAATATGAACAGTTATTCAGCGGTCAGCCGGATTTACAAGCACGTGCCCGGGCCCTGGCGAACAGAACCTATGAATTCACCCAATTTTTGACTGAGATCTTGCAGGTTGACGACCTCGGGGCGGAACTCCACGCAACAGCCACTTATCACCCTTCCTGCCACATGAACCGTCTTTTGGGGGTAACGGAAGCTCCGTACCGCCTGCTGGAAAATGTCAAAGGGCTGAAGTTGATTCCACTTCCTCATGCGCATGATTGCTGCGGGTTCGGCGGCACCTTCTCTGTCAAAATGAATGCGATTTCATCCCGGATGGTCGATGAAAAAGCACAGCATATCGAGGAAACAAGAGCCGGGCTCCTGATCGGAGCCGATTGCAGCTGCCTGATGAATATCGGCGGCCGTTTGAGCCGCTTGGGAAAACCGGTCAAAGTGATGCATATCGCCCAAGTGTTAAACCATCTCCGGCAGAGAGGGGATGAAAAAGATGCCGATTAAAATCGGACAAGATCCCTTTTTTAAACGCGTCGAAAGCGGAATCAACGACCGGCAGATGCAGAAAGCCGGCAGTTCCGCACAGGAACGATTTCAGAAACGCCGGCGGGAGGCAACAGAAGAGCTTGGAAACTGGGAAGAGTGGAGAAAATGGGGTGAAGCGATACGCGCTCATACCATGCGCTATCTGGACTACTATTTGGAGCAACTCTCCGAAAATGTAAGCAAAGCCGGCGGGCACGTTTTTTTCGCCCGGACTGCCGCGGAAGCGAATGAATACATCATCCGGGTCATTAAAAGCAAACAAGCAACCCGTGTTGTGAAATCCAAGTCGATGATGACTGAGGAAATCAGTTTAAACAAAGCCTTGGAAGAAGCAGGCTGCGAGGTATTGGAAACGGATTTGGCCGAATTTATCTTGCAAGCCGATGATCATGACCCTCCTTCCCATATTGTCGTCCCTTCTTTGCACAAGGACAGGGAAAAAATTCGTGAAATATTTGCGCGCCTGGGGTATCAGGGTTCTGCCGTCCCCGAAGAAATGACGCGTTTTGCCCGCAACTATCTGCGCAAGAAGTTCCTGTCCGCCGAAATCGGCATTACCGGTTGCAATTTTGCCGTAGCCGAATCCGGTTCGGTCGTTTTGGTGACAAATGAAGGAAATGCCCGCCTCTGCACAACCCTTCCCAAGACGCAAATCACCGTAATGGGGATGGAGCGGCTGGTTCCCACTTGGGAAGAACTGGATGTATTGGTCACATTATTGTGCCGTAGCGCTGTCGGCCAAAAATTGACCACTTACGTAACCGGGCTGACCGGTCCCCGGCGGGAAGGCGAGGGAGACGGGCCGGAAGAATTCCATTTGGTCATTCTCGATAATGGCCGTTCAAATATATTGGGCACGGAATTTCAAAGCATCCTTCACTGTATCCGCTGTGCTGCCTGCATCAATGTCTGCCCCGTCTACCGCCATATCGGCGGGCACGCATACGGATCGATTTACCCCGGGCCGGTCGGGGCAGTCTTGACTCCGCTGCTGGCTGGTTATGACGAGTATAAGGAGCTTCCTTACGCTTCCAGTTTGTGCGCGGCATGCACCGAAGTTTGCCCTGTCCGGATTCCCCTCCATGAATTATTGATCGAGCACCGCCGGAAAATCGCGGAGGACGAGAAAAAAGCTCCGCCGGGTGAACGGCTGGCCATGAAAGGATTTCGCCTGGCCGCCACTTCGCCAAAACTTTATCGGCTTGCGTCCAAAGCCGCGTCCATAATGGCAAAACCGTTAACGGAAGAAGCAAAGCTGAAAACGGGCTTCGGTCCGCTTAAACCCTGGCTGGAAACACGTGACTTCCCGGCACCGGAACAGGAAACTTTTCGGGAGTGGTTCCAAAAACGGCGGAAAAAGGGGGAAAATTCATGACCATTTTAAACCGGGACGCTTTTTTAAATAAGTTGGCCGAAAGGCTGGGGCGCCCGCGCATGCGGGAGGAGATACAAAAACCGGAGTGGGATCAGGCCAGACTCGTTCCGCCGGAAGATAGAAAGGGGTGTGAAGAGTGGGTTGAGCGCCTGGAAAAACAAGCACAACTCAATCGCACCACCTTTTTCCGCATACCGGCTGACTTCCTGCCCGAAGCAGTTTGGAAGATGATCAAAAAGGCCGGGGCGAAAACGGTTATTACCTGGGATGATGTGCGTTGGAACGAGTACGGACTCGATCCGGCATTGAATGCCAAGTTGGAGGAGCATAGGATCAGGCTTCAGCAATGGTGTGACGAACAAGCAGCGGAAAGCATTTCGCTGGCTGAACAGGCGATGATCGGCATCACCTTCAGTGACTTGGCTCTGGCCGAATCTGCAACCGTGATGTTACTCAACGGACGGGGAAAAGGAAGATCCGTCAGCCTGTTGCCGCACAAGTACATCGCCATCATTCCAAGAAGCACCATCGTGCCACGGCTCACCCATGCAACCCGTGAAATCCGTCGCCGCATAGAGAAAGGGGAATTGCTTCCTTCCTGCATTAACTTTATTTCCGGACCGAGCAACAGCGCAGATATTGAAATGAATCTGGTGGTGGGCGTTCACGGACCGGTGGAGGTCACTTATATCGTCGTGGATGACCGCTAAGCGTTATCCCTGCGGTGAGAAGGGACGAGTGCTTATCTGAGCGCAAAAAAAGCCCACTCTTTTGATCGAGCGGGCTATTTCCGGCAAATCCAATCACATGGCAGGAGTGATCGCCAGTGGGGAAAGGAACCTCTTCCACTCAGGCTTTGTCATTCTGTCACATCGAAAAACTGAAGGCATTTTCCTTGGCAGCAATCCCTTTGGCCATTTCTTTTTGCGTGCTGCGCCGGTCGCGCCTGGCCACTCCCGACTGATAGGCGGCTTCGATCACCGCTTCTCTCACCTTTTCCACTACACGGCTGTTAAATACACTGGGAATGATATACTGCTCACTCAGCTCCTCATCGGAAACGACGGAAGCGATGGCCTGAGCGGCAGCCAATTTCATCTCTTCGGTGATTTTGGACGCGCGGCAATCGAGGGCGCCTCGAAAAATCCCGGGAAAACACAGCACATTATTAATTTGGTTCGGATAATCGGACCGGCCTGTCGCCATCACCCGAACATAAGGTTCCGCTTGATCCGGCGCAATTTCCGGAACCGGATTGGCCATGGCAAATACAATCGGATCGGGAGCCATGCTTTGAATATCTTCCACTTTCAAGACACCGGGACCCGAAACCCCGATAAAAATATCCGCTCCTTTTATCACTTCGGACAGAGAGCCTTCAAGCCTGCGGGGATTGGTATGGGCTGCATACCAATTCCAGAAAGAATTCTCATACCTGCGGGTTGCGACAATCGCCCCTTCCCGATCGACACCGATCACATCCCGCACACCGGCGGCCAACAGCATCTTGGTGCAGGCAATTCCGGCTGCACCGATGCCGCAAACGACCACTTTGCAATCGGCCAGATCTTTGCCGACCAATTTGACCGCGTTAATCAGCCCGGCCAGGGCCACGACCGCCGTTCCGTGCTGATCATCATGAAACACGGGAATATCCAGTTCCTGCGAAAGCCGTTGTTCAATCTCAAAGCATTTCGGAGAGGCGATGTCCTCCAGATTAATCCCGCCGAACGTCGGGGCCAGCGCCTTGACAATTCGGATGATCTCCTCCGTATCCTGCGTCGCCAGGCAAATTGGAAAAGCGTCCACTCCGGCCAGCTGTTTAAACAGCATCGCCTTCCCTTCCATCACCGGCATGGCCGCTTCCGGTCCGATGTTTCCCAACCCGAGCACTGCTGAACCGTCTGAGACAACCGCCACTGTATTTCGTTTGATCGTGAGTGAATGGGCCCGCGAGGATTTTTCCTGAATCGCCTTGCAGACCCTCGCCACTTCCGGAGTATAGACGCGGGACAGATCATCGCGGTTTTTGATCGGCATTTTGGGCACCGTTTCGATTTTTCCTCCCAAGTGCATTAAAAAGGTGCGGTCCGAAACGTTGATGACGTGAACACCGGAAATTTCTTTCACGATCGACACCAGCCGGTCGCCCAATCCGTAGTCGGTAATATTGACGGTAATATCGCGAATGGTGAATGTTTTTCCTTCCTGAATCACGTCGATGGCAATGATATCCCCGCCTGCTTCACTGATGATTGAGGCGATTTTCCCGAACGAAACCAATTCTTTTTCCAGTTTTAATCGCAAGATGATACTCGTCTTTGCCCCCATTGAAATGCTCATTCAGATCGCCTCTTTTCTGATGATATATAGTCCGGGAAGGAAATGGCCCGATTAACCTCCGGTATAAGCCCTGATTGGTTTGCCCGCCGGATCGCTCCTGTCCTCCGACCGCATTCTCCCATGCGGATGAATCGGCAGCTTCAAAACAGCCTAAAGACCGATGCCCCGCGTTCAGGGCATGTTTCACCATTTTGCGGTTGCCGGACCCGGTTCTGTACACCTTCAGGGACGGGAACGATTTTCCAGCCCCGCCTCGACGGAAGCGGTTTTATCAGAAATCCGGCAATGTTCCGGCATCAATCGCTTTCTGCCGTTCAATCCGCTTTTATTCCATGGCATCCCGGGACAAAAAATTCGCGTGCCAATCCCGAAAGGGAACGCAAGGGCTTCATTCGTTGTGGTTATTTCGACTCCCTTTATTTTCATTTCTTATCCATCCCCACCGGAACTCCTTTTCTCTTTTTTTAACACTTCGTGAACTTCAATCAAGAGCGGCCTCCACTTCTGTCATCCGTTCCTGCCGGCCGCCTTTTCATCTCGGCACAGCGGGCCGGCGTCGGAAATATTTTGCCGGGATTGCATAAATTTTCAGGATTAAATACCTCGCGAATTGCCAATTGCACAGCCAGCTCCTTCTCGGAGAAGAGATAGCGCATCTCTTCCCGCTTTTCCAGACCGACACCGTGCTCCCCGGTGATGCTGCCACCCACCTCGGTGCAAACCTTCAAAATCGCCGATCCCGCCCGGACGGCTCTCTCTTCTTCACCGGGGATTCGCGCGTCAAACATGATGAGCGGATGCAAGTTACCGTCTCCGGCGTGAAAAACATTGGCAATGCGCACTCCATGTTCGCGGCTGATCTCTTCAATCCGGGACAGCACTTCCGGAAGCCGGCTGCGGGGGATGACTCCGTCCTGGACCAGATTATTCGGGGAAATGGTTCCGACGGCGCCAAAAGCAGTCTTGCGGTTATTCCACCAGCTCTTTCTTTCTTCCTCGGAAGAAGCCGGGCGCACTTCCCGCACCCCGTGTTTCCGGCACACGTCCACAATGCGCTCAATCTGTTCGTCCAAACCCTCGGCAATTCCGTCCACCTCGACCAATAAAACAGCCCCGAGATCGCGTGGATACCCTATCGGAAACGTCCCTTTTTCCACGGCTTCTATCGCCAGGTTGTCCATCATCTCCAAAGCCGCCGGGTAAATCCCCGCAGCGATGATGCCGGTAACCGCTTCGCTCGCCTGTTTCACCTCATCGAACATGGCGAGCACGGTTCGCACCCCTTCCGGCTTTTTTTCAAGCCGTACCGTGATCTCCGTCACAATGCCCATCGTCCCTTCCGATCCGACAACCAATCCGGTTAAATCATACCCGGGTTCGTCGGGAAGACCGCCGAGTTGAACCACTTGACCGTCGGGCAACACCATGGTCAAACCGAGAACGTGGTTGGTGGTGACGCCGTATTTGAGACAGTGGGCCCCTCCGGCATTTTCACCCACATTTCCCCCGATGGTACAAACCTGCTGACTCGAGGGGTCCGGGGCGTAATAGTAGCCGTGACCGGCAACGGACTCTGTCAGGTGCAGATT
Source organism: Thermoactinomyces sp. CICC 10521 (assembly GCF_016055135.1). Taxonomy (NCBI): domain Bacteria; kingdom Bacillati; phylum Bacillota; class Bacilli; order Caryophanales; family Thermoactinomycetaceae; genus Thermoactinomyces; species Thermoactinomyces sp. CICC 10521. Next base: position 19,678 of record NZ_JAECVZ010000019.1, read on the forward strand.
GATATACCCTGGTTGCACCACTGCCCGCCGGTTCGGGAGATCGATTTGCAACAGGCGGTTCATTCTGGCCAGACTGATGATGACCTCGCCACCCGTCGGAGTGGCCCCTCCGCTCAAACCGGTTCCCGCTCCGCGCGGAATAAAGGGAATTCCCCTCTGAGCCAGAAAGCGGACGACCTCTGCTGTCTCTTCCGTGCTCCCGGGAAAGACAACGGCTCTGGGCAACGCCTTTTTCAGGGTGTAGGCATCACACTCATAGGCGAGTAAATCTTCCTGACGGAAAAGGACGGCATCCTTTCCGACACAGCGCTGCAGGGCGGCAATCAGTTCCTGATGTTCACCGCCATCCTGTCTGCCGGCCGTCTCCTGCTCATCCCCTTCCCCGCAGCGATAAGCTTCGTCCAGCAATTCAACCGTATGCACGACCCGTTCCCGTCCGCGGCGCTGATGAACGCCCATCGATATTTGCAGCATGCAACCGGGATTTCCCATGGCAATCCAGTCCACGTCCGGTGGAACGTCATCCATTTTACGTTCCAGAAGGCGCCCGGCCATATCAGGGTAAACCAGGTTATAAATCCCCGCACTCCCACAGCAACGGTCGGCTTGGGGCATCTCAATCAAAGTCAGCCCCGGAATTTGTTTAAGCAGCTGCCGCGGCTCGTTTCGCACTTTTTGTGCATGGGCCAAATGACAGGCATCGTGATAGGTAACGACCCCTTCCACCCTGCCGGACGGCGGTCTCAGACCGATCTCGCACAAAAAAGCGGAAATGTCCCGCACCTTTTTTACAAACTCCTGCGCCTTTTCATGGTAATCGGGATCGTTTCTGAGGAGTTGGTCGTATTCTTTCATCGCCGCCCCGCAACCAGCCGCATTGACAATGATGGTATCCACATCCGCCCGCAAAAACGAATTAATATTTTGTTTCGCCATTTTTTTTGCGGTCTCCCGATCCCCTGCATGTATTTGCAGGGCCCCGCAGCAAACCTGCCCCCGCGGCACCGCCACTTCCAAACCGTTGCGGCTTAAAACCCGGACTGTTGCTTCATTGATTCCCGCGTATAAAACATCCATCACACACCCGGCCAAGAAAGCCACACGCCCGCGCTTTTCGCCAAGCGCCGGGGTCACTTCCGCCAGGGTCTGCCGGGAAAATCGCTTCGGAACCGGCGGCAGAACCGCCTCCATCTTCCGGATGTGCTCGGGTAACAACCGGAGAATCCCCGTTTTTCTGACTAAAGACTGAAGACCTGATTGCTGGTAAAACCGGAGCAGACGGCCCAGCGCATGCAAGCGGCCGGGATTGGGAAAAAAATGCCGCAAAAACAACCGGTTGATCCGTCCCTTTACTCCCCGTGGAGGCATGGCCTGATAAAGCTGACCGCGCGCCTCTTCGATCAAGGCACCGACCTCCACCCCCGAGGGACAGGCCGTTTCGCAAGCCCGGCAATCCAGGCACTGAAAAACCGGATCAAACAAGCCCTGGTTTAAGGAAATCCGCCCTTCGCCCGCTGCTTTGATCAAATGAACGCGCCCTCGCGGAGAATGGGGCTCCAGTTTCTCTTCCTGATAAGTGGGGCACGCGTCCAAACACATGCCGCAATGGATGCATTTTGACCATTTCTCCGGATCGGGCGGATCAGCAAACGGATATCCTGTCAGCGGTTTTGTTTTCTTGATCGGATCAGGCACGATTGATCCCTCCTGCCCATCGACCCGGATTAAAACGCCCTTCCGGGTCCAAACTGGATTTGATCTTTTGCATCAAAAACAGTCCGGACGGCATTTTGCCCCAAACGGGGATCTTCTCTTTCAAAAAGGAAGGGGCATGCAGCATCACCACATAACCAAACCCTTCTTCAATCCGCTGCCGCACCTTTTCAATCAGTTCTTTGGCACAGGCCCATTGATTCTCGTCTGGCCGGAGGACAGCCAGGGTGATCCCGGTGCCCGGTCCCCCGTGAACCAACGCTTCTATGCCCGCTTCTTCCGCCAGACGATGCACCAGTTCAACTACCGAGTCCGCCTGATCAGGCAGCGTGCTGATTTTCAAGGCAACTTTTTCCGCACTTTGCGCATCCCTGGCATGTGGCAGAAGTTCTCCCAATGAACGCCATAGTGCAGCCGCCCATTCATTTCGCAAAATCTCCCGGATCGTTATCCCTTCTTCCTTTGCCCAGTTCACCACCTGGTTTTGCTCCTTGGCAACCGCCTTGCTCTCATCTTCAAATCCGATCATCAAGCCAAACGAATCATGCTCACCGGGAAGAAGCGATGTCAGCACCGAATCATTCACCAATTCGGCCGCAGAAGGTTCCAGTGACGAATCCAGCAGGCGCCGGCTGAACCGCTTCAGGGAAGGAAGATCCCCGTTTTCCAGGATGATCACTGTTTCCTCCGGCGGCAAGGGACGCAATTTAAATGTGCATTCACTAATCACGCCCAGAGTTCCGAGCGATCCGACAAACAGCTTGTTCATGTCATATCCGGCGACATTCTTGACGACTTTTCCACCAGTCGAAATGATCTCGCCATCAGCCAGAATCACTTTAAGTCCGGTCACCCAGTCACGCGGCGTTCCATACTTCAACCGTTTGGGGCCGGTCAGGGCGGCAGCGACTATTCCGCCCGCCGTACTCAACTCCGGCCATCCCGGATCGAGCGGCAACATTTGCCCTTTTTCCCGCAAGACCGACTGGATCCTGCTCAGCGGAATACCCGCTTGCACTGTCACCATCAAGTCTCCGGCGGAATATTCCGCAATCTGATTGTATCTGGCCAGCGACAAGGTAACCACCGCCTCTCTCCGGTCAGGATGGCCATAACTTGCGCGCGCCCCCAGACCTTGAGGGTTGATTACTGCTCGCGCCTCGCCGGCCCAGCGGATCACTTCAACTGCATCTTCCTCCGATTCGGCAAAAACGACCAAATCGCCACCGGCATCATCAGCCGGTAACATCACTTTGTTTTCTCCCAGCCGTTCAATCAGACGGTTTCGGTCTGTTTGGGTTATATCGCGTTTATTCACGGTCACAGCCTCTCCCCTGTATGACAAGATGACAGCGCCGGGATTTCAATTTTCCCTTTGATACAATTCAACATACGATTGTCTCTGATGGTGCAAATGATGCTCCAGTTCCTTCGCCGCCGTTCCGTTCGGACTCCGTAAAAACAACCGATCGCATCATCCTCCTTTTCCCCTTGTTTCAGTCCAGCCAACGTATATCGTATATAATATATTATATAGAATAATTAAATTATTTTCCCATGTCATTTCATCTCTGTCATCGCAAGGAGAACTCCGGCAACATTACCCAAAAAGAAAAAAAGAACCCTTAACGAATTAAGAGTTCCTGAGGTGTTTTTCACAAATTAAACCCGTGGCTGGTTGGTAATCTTCATGCCCGGTTGGTAGCGCGGATCCAGGTAATGAGCCGGATCGGGACTGATCAGGCGAACCAGCGTCGCCTCTCCTTCATTTTGCTTGTTCACCAGCATGGTTATTCCATCCACAGTCATCTCTTCCAGTTTTATTTGCGACGGATCATAATAAGCGAGGTCCAACGGAAAGGCAGAATAATAAATCATTGCAGCAACGCTCCCTTTTTTCGGGCTTCAATTCTCGTGTTCAATTCGGCCAGTGCATCAGAGATGCCCCCGACCTTGTCGATCAATCCATACTCGACGGCATCCCGGCCGATCACGTTCGTTCCGATGTCCCGCGCCAATTCCCCCGTCCGGAACATCAATTCGCGAAATTTTTCTTCCGAGATATCGGAGTGTTCCGCCACAAACCGGACAACCCGATCCTGCATTTTTTCCAGATATTCAAATGTTTGTGGCACACCGATCACCAAACCGGTCAAGCGTACGGGATGGATGGTCATGGTTGCCGTTTCGGCGATAAAGGAAGTGTCGGCAGCGACAGCGATCGGCACCCCGATGCTGTGCCCTCCCCCGAGAACGACTGAAACCGTCGGCTTGCTCATCGTGGCGATCATCTCCGCAATGGCCAGTCCTGCCTCGACATCTCCGCCGACCGTATTAAGGACGACGATCATCCCTTCGATTTTGGGATTTTGTTCCACCGCGATAATCTGGGGAATCACGTGTTCATATTTTGTTGTTTTGTTCTGCGGCGGCATCACTAAATGCCCCTCGATCTGGCCGATAATATTTAGACAAAAGACATTGGTTTCCAACTGGGGCACATTAATTTGCCCTAACTGTTGCAAGGCATGAACCGTTTCATTCTTCTTCTTTAACTCCTCTTCGGAGGGCCTCGCCTCGGTTTTTTCTTTTTCCTCATTCGGTTGGTTGGTCATGGAAAATCATCCTTTCCTCTCATCTCTCCTTAGTATGTACGAGAGGGAGGCCTTCTAATAAAAAATTAAACAATAACGCCGGGTCTCAATGTTTTCCAATATTTTGACCAACGGCGCATCTTTCTTCATTTATTTTCCATAAATTCCTTTGTTATCTTTATTTCAACTTTCCTTCCTTTTTCTTATAATAGAGGAGAGATAGCATCCTTCCATTTGCACTCCTTGTCCAAGCTATCTCAAACGGAAACGATGTTCCCCGGTTTTGAGGACGCCAGTCGTCCTCTTTTTTTTGCATGCAAAAGCACCTGTTCTCCCCGGAAAGGAGGCAGGTGCTCACTGGTTTGACCAAGAAGTGTCGGTTTGTCCTGTTGCCGGAACACGGCGCTCTTAAGCCTTTGCCAGTTCCTCAATCATCCGGATCACTTTGTCGCGCGGATCTTCACCCTCATTTTTTTCCATTTGCGCAACCACTTCCGCCCTCCGGTCAAACAGGCGAAATACTGCATTTAAAAAAGTTTCCGCCGTCATTTCTTCTTCCTGCAGCACGTCGCAATATCCCATCTTTTTAAATGACTCTGCGTTCAGGATCTGATCCCCGCGGCTCGCTGCTTTTGAAAGCGGAATCAAGAGCATCGGTTTTCTCAGGGCCAAAAATTCAAAGATCGAATTGGAACCGGCGCGGGAAATGACCAGATCGGCCATATTCATGAGATGCGGCAATTCGTCAGAAACGTACTCAAACTGCTTATAACCCTCAAATTGCAGCGAACTGTCAATTTGCCCTTTACCGCAAATATGGACAATTTGAAATTGTTCCAGCAGTGAAACCAGATTTTCCCTTACCGCTTCATTAATCCGCTTGGCACCAAGACTTCCTCCCATGATAAGCAAAACGGGTTTATTCGGCGAAAACCGGCAGATCGCCAATCCCTGTTCGCGATCTCCTTGTTTCAGCTCTTCACGGATCACGGCTCCCACATATTCGGCGCGATCCGACTTGAAATAGCGGGTCGTTTCCGGAAAGGTCGTAATCACCTTCGAGGCAAACGGGGTCGCCAATTTGTTGGCCAGACCCGGAGTTAAATCGGATTCATGGATGATCACCGGAACCCGATTCAACCAACCGCCGATTACAACAGGGACGGAAACAAATCCTCCCTTGGAGAAAATAAGCCCGGGCTTTTGCCGTCTGATCAGCCGGTAAGCCTGAAAAATCCCTTTTAAGACGCGAAACGGATCTTTAAAATTGTTCCAGTCAAAGTAACGGCGCAGCTTACCGGTGGAAATCGCATGGTACCGGACCTGATCCAGCCCGGCGATCAACTGCTTTTCAATCCCGTTTTCAGATCCTATGTATTCCACTTCCCAACCTTCCCGCAAAAAGTGCGGAATCAACGCCAGATTGACGGTGACATGCCCTGCAGTCCCGCCGCCGGTAAACAAAATACTCTTACGCAAAGAAAAGCCTCCTTTCCGCTTTTGCCTTTTGGAATAAATCCATTTTAACAGCTTTTTCACCAACCACATCAAAAAATTATTTGAAAGAATAATGGAAAACAGAAATTTCCATTTTAATGGATGATCCCCCTGATCATCCGGGTAAAAAACCATAACCGTAATCATCCAAAGAGGGCATACCATACATGTGGACATTTACTTTTTCCGTCAGGTTAAAATCCTGTGATCAGCTGCAACCTGATTTATTCATCCCGAGAAAGGCGGAGTGAAAATTAATGGATATTTTAATCGGATCGATTTTGGGCATGGTGGAAGGCTTGACGGAATTCGCCCCTGTCTCCTCCACCGGACACATGATACTCGCCGGTCATCTGCTGGGATTTGAAGGAACCGTCCGGGCTACGACGTTTGAGGTGGTGATCCAACTCGGTTCGATCTCGGCTGTCGTTGTCTTTTTTTGGAAACGCCTGCTGAGCCTGGTTGGGCTCTATCGCACCCCCGGGCAGGAAAAAAGCGCGCACTTGAATCCCGTTCATATCCTCCTCGGAATGTTTCCGGCCTGTCTCCTCGGACTCTTGTTTCACAACTACATAAAAGAGAAGCTGTTTACAGCGCAAACGGTGATCTGGGCTTTAATCCTCGGCGGGATTCTGATGATCCTAGCTGAGGCATTTCGCAAAGCGCCCCCCTCTGCTGCAAACTTGGATCAGGTAACCTACAGCCAGGCGTTTATTGTCGGCTTGTTTCAATGCCTTGCTCTGTGGCCCGGTTTCTCGCGTTCCGGTTCGACCATTTCAGGTGGATTGCTGGCGGGAATGAATCATCAGACGGCATCGGAATTCACCTTTATCCTGGCTGTTCCGATGATGGTGGCCGCTACCGTAAAAGACCTTCTGGATAACTGGGAGCTTCTTCACGCCAGCGACCTTCCTCTCTTTATAGCCGGGTTTGTCACTGCGTTTGTCTTTGCCCTGATTTCGATCCGGTTTTTCCTTCGACTGATCAGCCGGCTGAAATTGACGCCTTTCTCCATTTACCGGTTTATCCTGGCCATCGCCTTTTGGGGTCTTATGAAATGATGCGGAGATACCATGATCAATATCAGAAAAGCCGGGAACAAAGAGATCGCGCGGCCCGGTCCGAACAACCCGAAAAAAAGAACAGCCGGAGAGGCGAAACTCTCAAAGCTGTTCTTTTGCCTTGTCCTTATGTCAGTTTTGATGGGTCGGTTTTAAGGTCGGCACACGGACTGGAGCATGATTTTTTCATCGAACAGGCCTGACATTTCCCCAGCTTGCTCCTTTTGACAAAACGGAACAAAGTGAAGGCGGCATAACCGAAAATGATGAGACCGAGCAAAATGTCCACCAGCATCCTCTCTCCCCCTTTTCATTGAAATCCCAACCATTTGCCCCCCTGATAAATGATCAGCGAGATCACGTAGGCGACCGCCAGCGCATATCCGACGGAGAACCAGGTCCATTTCGCCGATCCGGTTTCCTTTTTGATGACGGCCACAGTCGCCAGACACGGAATATAGAGGAGGATAAAGGCCATAAAGCTGTATGCCTGCAGCGGGGTGAAAAAGTGCGAAATGATTTGCCCCAGGCCGGCATCACCCGAAGTCGCGTAAATGATGTTCATGGTCGACACAACGACCTCTTTGGCCAGGAAACCGGTAAGCAAGGATGCTCCCGCCTGCCAATTGCCAAATCCGAGCGGGGCCAAAAGCGGAGCGAGGATTCCTCCGATTTTGGCCAAAAAGCTCTGGTTCATCTCGACTCCGAACCCACCGGGTCCCGCATACCCCAACAGCCAGATGGCAACGGAACCCCCAAAGATAAACGTCCCCGCTTTTCTCATAAAACCTTTTCCCTTTTCCCAGGTGCTCCGCATTAACGTGAGCCACTGCGGAACCCGATAGGGCGGCAACTCCACGACAAAAATCGATTCTCCGTCATCCATCAGGCCGGTTGAGAACAGTTTGGCCAAAATCAAAGCCACAACCACCCCCAACACATAGAGGGACAGGACGATCAGCGCCTGATGTTCTTTAAAAAAAGTTCCCACAAACAGACTGTAAACCGTCAACCGTGCTGAACAGGACATCAAAGGGGTCAGGATGATGGTCAGCAACCGCTCTTTTGGCTGCTCGATGGTGCGGGCGGCCATCACTCCCGGCACATTACAGCCGAAGCCGATAATCATCGGAATAAAAGCTTTGCCGTTGAGGCCCACCGCTTCCATCAATTTGTCCATCACCATCGTCACACGCGCCATATATCCTGAATCCTCAATAAAGGAAATGAGCAAAAACAGGATAAAAATTTGCGGAACAAAGACGAGAACGCCGCCGACTCCGGCCACAATTCCCTGAATCACGACAGCCTTCATAAATTCCGACGCCCCGATTTGTGTCAATAACTGCGTCAGGGTGTCAGCGAGCGGACCATTGATCCATTCATCAAGCAAGTCGGACAATGGTGTGCCGAGCCAATCAAAAGTAAGCTTAAACATCAAGTACATAAACAGCAAGAAAACAGGAATGCCCAGAAAGCGGTTCGTCACAATCTGATCAAGGCGATCAGTGAAGGTGACGCCAACTTCCTTGGCCCGGGTCACACAGCTTTCCAAAACGGATTGGATAAAGCGGCTGCGCACCCGGTGTATATGCTGCTGAAGCGATTTTACAGACGCTTCGGCGCACACCTCACGTTCTGCCTGTTCAAACAAACGCTTCAAGTCTTCTTCGGAAATGTATTTGGTTAACAGCCCTTTCACCGTCTGGTTGCCTTCAAAAAATTGCAGGGCAAGCCAGCGCTTTGAAGGCAATGACAGCCCGTCCGGAATCTTTGAACACAACTCGCGCATGGCTCGTTCCAAAGGCAAACCGTAATCCAGATGCAAAGGCTCTTTGTTTTCTTTGGCACTTTCCGACAATCGGCCGGCCAATTCGGCGCAACCTTTGCCGGTGCGGGCGACAATGGGAACCACCTGACAGCCGAGCTGTTCTCCCAAACGCTCCGCCTCAATCAGGCTCCCCCGTTTTTGGGCCACATCGATCATATTAAGCCCGATCAAAACCGGTTTTCCATACTCCAGCAATTGGATGGTTAAATACAAATTTCGTTTTAACTGTGAAGCATCGACAATATTTAATATCAAGGAAAATTCATCATGTAGCAAAAAGTGCGTCGCCACGCTCTCATCGCGTGATACAGGATTGAGCGAATAAATTCCGGGAAGGTCGATTAAGGTGCCTTGCTTGTTTTTCAGGGTACCCACTTTCTTTTCGACGGTCACTCCGGCCCAGTTGCCGATATATTCGTATGAACCGGTCAGGATATTAAACAGGGACGTTTTCCCCGTATTTGGGTTACCGGCCAACGCAATGTTGATCATATGCGTTCCACTTGAATGCCCAGAGCTTCCTGACGCCGGATGCCAATGCATTGACCATCGATCTCGATTGCGATCGGCCCCCGAAACGGCAAAATCCGTTTAACCGAAACAACGGAGCCTTCCATAATGTCCAAATCGACCAAACGCTGTTGCACAATCGGATTTACATTCGCTGTATCGATAATCCGTACACGATCTCCCTGTTTGATTTCCGTGAGTAAAATGGTTCTCACCCCAGTAAAATAATGATAATCATTATCAATTCATTTACATTATATGAGATAAATTCTCATCTGTAAATGATTTAATGCAAGCATGTGATGGAGGTATTCATGAAAGCGAGCGGCCTTTGTCTCCGCTGAAGTGGTCTATGTCAATAATCAACGCACTTGAATTTGATCATTATATCTGCTGTTTTCACAGCAAGAAAAAAAGGAAAAAATAAAGGGGAGGAGTATCAAATCCGATTGCCAGCATGTTGCTTCTGTAACATTGCCTCAAATCAGTTGACAAACCACCTGACAGAAGGGATTCCTTTGGAACACAAAGCACTTATTCACTTGCTCCTGCATTACAAATATATCGGCATCTTCAGCCTCTTTATGTTCGGGTTGATCGGGCTGCCCGTGCCGGATGAAGTATTGCTCACACTCATCGGCATTTTGGTCACAGAAAAAAAACTGGCGTTGATCCCGAGCGCGCTGACCAGCTATGCAGGCAGCGTAACGGGGATGTCTTTCAGCTACTGGATCGGCCGGGCTTTAACCAAGACCTTAGTCAAAAGATTCGGCCGTTGGTTTGGCATCACCCCGGAGCGATTGGGAAAGGCACATACATGGTTTGAACGGTACGGAAAATGGACGATCAGCGCCAGTTACTTCATTCCCGGTTTGCGTCACGTGATCGCTTACTTTTCCGGTTTCAGCCGTTTATCCTACCCCCGTTTTCTCCTGTTTGCCATCATCGGCGCCGGCTTCTGGATCACCCTGTTTCTTTCTTTGGGCCTGTTGCTCGGACGGGATTGGCTGTTTTTGCTGGCGGCCATTCACCGCTATATGCTGATTGCCGTTTGTCTGGCCGCAATGTTGTTGCTGTTCGGCTGGTCTCTCAAAAAAACCATGACAAAACCCCGGAAGAATCCCGAACATGATTAACATGCCGCCTTCCGGGGCCTTTCTTTTCCGCGCCATCCTCTTTGGCTCCGCTATATATCCCACTTTCCGCTGATTTTCGCCCACAAGCCGGGGTCCAGATTCCCCCCGCTGATGATGACACCGATTTTCTGCCCGCATGCAAAGGGAACTTTCCCTGCCAACAAGGCGGCCACCGTTACGGCTCCTGACGGCTCCACCACCCACTTGAAGCGAGTAAAAATATAGCGCATCGCCTCGATAATCTCCTCTTCCGTCACCGTGACGATTTCGGAAACATGATTTTGGATGACGGGAAACGTCAATGTCCCGAGTGAAGTGGTTCGCAGTCCGTCCGCGATCGTATCGGGTGAGTCGATGGTTACCCGCTCTCCTTTTGCCAAGGATAAGGCTGCATCATTTGCCTTGGCGGGTTCGGCTCCGACGATGCGAATCGACGGATTCACTCCATGCGCGGCAATGGCCGTCCCGGAAATTAATCCGCCCCCGCCAACCGGGGTCATGATTCCATCCAATTCCGGTACTTCTCTCAAAAGCTCCAATGCAGCCGTCCCTGCCCCGGCGATCACGCGCGGATGATCAAAAGGGGGAATCAAGACCATTCTCTTTTGCTCCATCCACCTCTTGGCAACCTGTTCGCGATCTTCTTTCCACCGGTCATAAAAAACGATCTCCGCCCCATAGCCCCGGGTTGCTTCCACTTTTACCCCGGGGGTATCCTGAGGCATGACGATGACCGTCTCAATCCCCAGAATTTTGGCGGCCAGCGCAATCCCCTGGGCGTGATTTCCGGAAGAAAAAGCGATAACGCCCCTTTTTTTGTCATCGTCGTCCAGTCCGCTGACAGCATGGTAAGCCCCGCGAAACTTAAAGGCTCCGCCGCGCTGAAAATGTTCGCATTTGAAATAAACTTCGTACCCCGTCCACTCATTAAATGAACGGGAAGTCATGACCGGAGTCCGGTTTGCAATCACGTCCAGATTCTGCGCTGCTTGCACAATATCATCAAAGTTTACGCTTTTCCCCACTTCGATCCGCTTCTCCCCTCTTGGAGCCGGCCATCGCAAGATCCGGGATACGCCGGCAAAATTCCGGGCAGTAACCAAAGCCCGGATAGAAAACAAGCCCGCTCCGTTTCTTTCCTTCGCCTTCTTTAGATCACCCTCAAGGAAAAAAACCCATTCCCTTCTTCAGAAATCCGCCTCTTCACCGGGAATCACTGCCGAAAAACGCAGCACAGCCCGGTGTCCTCCGGCTGAACCACCTCAAAACATGCAAATGCGATGCGTGAGCAATATTCCCCCGCTTTTCTCCTTCCTGGGCAATCATCCATACGGCTGTGCCAAAGACTACATATAACGAATACATATATTGTATCCCAATTGTCAGTGCGAAAGGAATGAAGACTATGCACCACAAACAAAGGGGAGAATTTGACCACCCCTATGCCCATCTCCAGCAACAGCCATTTCCGTTTCCTCCGAGCCGGCCTCAACAACCGATGCAGCCCGGACAACCAACCACCCCGTCTCAGCCGCTAACGCCATACCCGATGATGCCACGGCAACCTTCGCAACCCGGACCGGGAGGACCTTCCCCGACCAGGCCATCGTACCCATCCCCCATGCCAGCCAGACCGCAACAACCTTCACCGCCGGGGCTCGGAACTGGTCCGACCCGTTCGATGCCGAATCCCCTGCAATGGTTTCTTCAATATATTTATCGACCGCCGCATCGGTATTAAGAACACCTTGGCGCGTCATCGACAGGGCTGACGATTTCCAACTGAAAGAAACCGTCAGCCCGTTTTTTGGCCCCGCCACTCTGCATGATTTTCTCACCCCGCCAGGAAAAATAGACGGTTCAATCAACTGAAGACAAAAGGCCTTCAACTGCCCCTTCCTGTACAGCATCGGCCAACGAACGGCCGATGAGCGGCGAACAAGGATCGTTGCAGAGCAAATAAAGCTGATGCAGGGCCCGTGTACACCCGACAAACAGCAACTTTGCGTTTAATTCGTCATCAGGATAATGTTGATCATCAAGGTCCATCATCACCACCGCATCAAATTCCATCCCTTTGCTCAAATAAACGGGCAGGATGGAAAGGCCGCCCCGATACTCAGTTTGACCGGAGAGGATCAGGTTGGGCTGCCATCCGTTCGCCAACAATTGTTCATATATTTTTCTGCTTTCTTCTTCCGTTCGCATGATAATCGCCAGCGATTGAACTTTGGCAAACGTTTGCCGGAGCAATTGCAAAAGCTTCTCCAGCCTCTCCTCCCTGCCGGCGTGAATCACACGGACGGGTTCCCCGCTGCGGTAAACAGGTTTGGCCAGAGCGACATCCCCTGCATATTTGCTCACAATCTGATTGGCAAAGCGTATGATCTCCATCGTGGAGCGATAACTTGTATTCAGCTCAAATTTCCGAACCTGATCCTGATCGAACACCTCAGCCAATTCACGCCACTCTGTAATCCCGCGAAAGGAATAAATGTTTTGCAACAAGTCGCCCAAAATTGTAAAAGAATTTCCCCGGCAGTGCTTTTTTAAGATCGCCAGTTGATAAGGCGATACGTCTTGCGCCTCATCCAAAACAATGTGATCATACACTTCCTTGGCATCCAGTCCGAAAAAGCGGTGCTTAATTGCCACGAGCGGGGCCAAGTCTTCCCATTCGATTTCTTTCTTTTTCCCGGCCACCATCCCGTATTCCGCCGGCAAAGATCGCAGCAGCTGCTGATACCATTTCAAGGGAGTGTGATTCGGCCATGTTTTCATAAAGCTGCGCAACCGGGCGGATGCTTTCTTTTTTATCTCTCTGCGCGGATCAAGATGGCGGATTTCTTTATATTCCGTTTCCAACCAGCGTTTGATCCGGGCCATCACCCGCTCTTTGCGCTTCATCAGCGGCTCATGCCGATATTCCTCATAAAACCATTTTTGAATTTCTTCAGCCGGCAGATGCTTGTTCTCCCAGGCCACAAACGGACGGTCTGGCACAAAGGACGCCTCATACTCATCCAGTCGTTTTTCCACCAGTTGCATAAAACGGATGCTTCCTTTGAAACGGGCAACCTCACTGCCCTTTGTCCCCTCCGTTCGCTGCTCAAACCACCATTCCAACCGTTCATCCTGACTTCGCAACTCCACTTGCTCTTCCAATTGTTCCAAAGCCCAGTCGGCAAATGTGGTTTGTTTTACATCCCCCACTCCCAGTTCCGGCAGTACATCGGAAATATAATCAATAAACATTTGGTTTGGAGCAAATATAATCATTTTCTCCGGGCGGATCTTTTCCTGGTAGCGGTAGAGTAGATAAGCGAGCCGATGAAGCGCGACCGTCGTTTTCCCGCTGCCGGGTACACCCTGAATGATGATGGCCCGGTTACGCTCCGCGCGAATAATCTGATCCTGTTCATACTGAATCGTCGACACAATGTCCCGCAGGCGGTGATCTTTATTTTCCTCCAGACGATAAAGCAAAAATTCATCAGTCACGTTCACATTTTCCGCACCGCGCACATAACTGTCGACGACCCGCTCCAACTGCTGATTGCGAATGGCGATATTCCGTTTCAAATGGACTGTTCCTTCAATGCGTCCATCGGGAGAATCATAATAAGCCCGATCACTCTGTCCGGAAAAAGAATAAAACATGCTCGAAACCGGCGCCCGCCAATCAACCACCAGCAAATCGCCGGTATCCTCGTCTTGAAGTCCCACTTTGCCAATATAAATGGGAACCACCCGGCTTGTTTGCTGCTCCTGAAAATCAAGCCGTCCGAAATAAGGTTCCTTTTTGGCAATGTCCAGATTTTGCCTTTGTTTTTGCCGCTGAGCGTCCAGCGCTTGTTCCACCGGATCCTTCCCATAATAACGGGGGATTCCATCCAGTGTTTTTTGTTGCTGTTCCACTTTTTTCAATACATCTGCCAATTTTTTCTTCTCCTCATTAAAAGGGGTGTCCAACCAATTCACATCCTTCCAAGAACAGTAAAAAGCACCGGGATTGGACGGTGCTTGCATTAAATCCATGTAATTTTTTAAAACGGGAAATGGTTATATTCTACACCATTTCTTTCTTTCCTCCAAAAATAATATCAAAACTCATTCGAATTCCGAAAAAAGGTCCAGTACAGAAGACGAAGTGGGCAAACACCAATCTCTTTGCAAAACAAACGCCAAAGTTTTCCAGCTGATCAGACATACTCCCGCCAAGATCATCTGCTGAATGACGGATTCCGTCACAACCGTTTTCTCCTCTTCTTCTCCAATCACCATAAACACCTGGTATCCCTGTGATACTGCCGTGAGCGCGGTAAAGACGGCGGCCGGATCGAGTCCTATCCCGGCCAAAATCAGACTTTTGCACTTCGTCTGCCTGATTGCCCCAACAAAATCACAATGCTCCCAGGCATTGGTCTCTGTTCTCGGAAGAATCGGCACTGCCGGAAAGAGGCTGTGCAATTTTTGCTCCAGCACCCCTCTCCTGCTTCCCTTCTCCGTCCTCAGCAAAGATATCAACGCCGGCATCTGAAAAATCCCCGCCAGCCGGCCAAGCACAATCATCCGTTTCATCAATCCGGAATGTGCCACCGGACCGGCAGCAGCCAGCAGCTCCTCTTCCAGATCCAGATAGACCAGAACCATCCTGCCCGGATCGTGCTGCGGAGGAGCGGGCCCCATTTCCGGAAACGGTTTTCCTATTTTAAACCAACCGGGATCAACACCTTCATAATGGCGTTCATTATGAACTTCATGATGCACTTCATGGTGCACTTCCGTAAAAGTGCCACGTCGCTTCCTATTCATAATATTCCCCTTTTTACCCCTCTGATCCTTTCTTCAATGTATGCCCGGTTCTTCACAAAAGAGACTGTCTCATCTGTAACCGGACAGCAGGCCATTGCAATAAATCCCTGAACATGGGAAAAACGGCCATATCCTTTTGTGTTCATGACGAATAGCTTAATTAGGGACATCAGCAGAGGAAATGGAGGAATCATGATGCCACGTCGTACCGAATTGGCCCGGACGGCCGAACAATGTGCACGAACCTGTGAACAGCTGGCCCATACCCTTTGGCACCGGCAGGACGTGCACCGGAGAATGAGACAAATCCGCCTGTTGCAGGATTGTGCCTTTTCCTGCAGACATTTACACCTGTTACTTATCAGAAATCGTCCGGAAGCAAGACAAGAAGCGGAGCGCTGTGCTTCAATCTGCGAAAGATGCGCCAGGGAGTGTCGGAAATTCTCCGATCCGGAATCCCGCCACTGCGCCGAGGTGTGCACGAACTGCGCCAGAGATTGCCAAAACTACGTCCGCGCTCGGTCGTTCAGTTATGAGTGGGATCTGTACAGCTATTTTTAAACCGGGGCCTCCCGGTTTTTTTATGCATCCATCCATATCCTATATATGGATGGATAACTGTCCGCTGAGCGAGAGATATTACCCCTAGCCAAATTCAGGAGCCATCAAAAGGAAAGGAGTGAAAACCAACATGAAACAAGTGCGATTGTTTGGCCTTGTATTCGCCATCATCTGTCTGTTAATTGTTCCCCTTGACGCCAAGGCACATGAAGCAAAACCGTATCACTTCGGGTTTAAAAAGAGCAAAAACGGCCAGCTTCCTTCCATCGCCCAGGAAGGATTCATGGAGATCCTGAAAGAGCATGGGGCCATTTTCCTCGGGGATTCTCATAAAAAAGAGCTGTTTCTCACCTTTGATAACGGATATGAAAATGGATATACCGGCAAAATCCTCGATATTCTCAAAGAAAAAAAGGTTCCTGCGGCCTTTTTTGTTACGGGTCATTATGTCAAAGACCAGCCCGAATTGATCAAACGAATGGTTAAAGAAGGACATGTGATTGGCAATCATTCATGGAATCATCCGGACCTGACCCGGGTTTCGGCCGACACGATCAAAAACGAGCTGACCCAAGTGAAAGACGAGGTCACCCGTATAACCGGTACGAAAGATATGCATTTCCTCCGACCGCCCCGGGGGATTTTCAGCGAGCAATCCCTGGCTGTCAGCGGCAAACTTGGCTATACGAACGTTTTCTGGTCCGTCGCTTACAAGGATTGGGATCCCAAAAGGCAAAAAGGCTGGAAATATGCTTATGAGAATGTAATGTCCCAACTCCATCCCGGGGCTGTGATTCTGCTGCATACCGTCTCTAAGGACAATGCCGAGGCATTGAGCAAAATCATCGATGATGCCAGAAAGCAGGGGTACCAATTTAAGAGCTTGGAACAACTGAAAGTGAAAAATTACCGGTAGGAATATGGAAAAAAGAAGGAGCCATGCCCGGCTCCTTCGACTTCATTTTTCACGGGTATGTCCTTATTCTTTTCTTGATAAACCCATGGCCTGAATCAGGGCTTCATGGATTCGCGTGTTTTCATAAACCCCCATAAACAGCCGGCCACCACATCCTGCTGCCGTCAACGGAACATCAACAGCCGTATGCCCCGTGGTTGTCCAATCAGCAAAAAACTTCTGGTCAGAATGGGCTACATCGAAAGGCCCGTCTTCTCCGGATATGGATTTTTCGTCACCAGACTCATCTTTGCTGTCCGCCTCTTCCACAGCCAAGCCGCCGGTTTCATGATCAGCGAGGACGATGACTAAAGTATCCGGATGTTTTTTGGCATATTCCTTTGCCAGGGCAACTGACTTGTCCAGCTGTTGTCCTGCTTTGATCATTTGTGTCGCGTTATTTTGGTGCCCCATCTCATCAATCGCTTCCTCTTCGACCATCAGGAAAAAACCTTTTTTGTTTTTGGACAAGGTATCGATCGCTTTTTTCGTCATTTCAGGGAGGGAAACAACCGGGGCATACTGATCGCCATCGCCTTCAGGATGCTGTTTGAACATTTCTTCATTCGCAAAAAGCCCAAGCAGTTTGTCACCATCCGCTCTTTTTAATTGCTCTGCATTGGTAACATAGTCATAACCGAGCCGCTTCGCTTCTTCAACAAGATTTCCCTTTGTCCCTTTGCTCGCTTCACTTTGGCCTTCCGCCGGATGATCAGGATAAGCGCCGGGATTTCCCGCCGGGTACCAATAATCTTCCCCACCGCCAAGGAGAACGTCGACTTTGCTGTTTTCAAGATACTGTTTGCCGATCTCGCTCTGCAAGGAACGATCGGAGACATGTGCTCCAAAGGCTGCCGGCGTGGCATCGGTAATCTGGCTGGTTGTAACCAAACCGGTTGATTTGCCTGCCTTTTTCGCCCGTTCCAAAACAGTTTCCACCGGCTGGTGATTGACATCCACTCCGATGGCCCCATTGTAAGTTTTTACCCCGGATGCCATTGCCGTTGCGGCAGCGGCCGAATCCGTCACCACACTGGCTGAAGAAGTGTGAACCTGACCGATGTAAGGCATATCATTCATGGACAGTTCACCTTTTGTTCCAACGGTGGCAAGTTTAATTGCTTCCCGGGCAGAGGTTCCCATTCCGTCTCCCACGAATAAAATCACGTTCTTCGCCTTGACATGTCCGGGACGAACACCAGATCCTTTGGCCTGAACAAAACCGGTCAATGCGCAAGCGGACAGAAGGGACAAGGACAGCGCAGCCGATGCGATCAATTTTCTGTTCAACTTTTCCCTCTCCTATCACTGATTTGTTTAATCTCCTCCATTCTAAATCGGTTTTATTAAACAATCTTGAAGAAACTGCAAAAATAGAATTCATTTCGTGTTACTGAATCAAATTTCCAACAACTGACCTAAGAGACAGACCTACAGCCTGCGCGCTGAACAGACCGAGATCCATCATGCTCGAGAAGAGGCATCAGCATTTCCCGAATGATGATAATCCATTTTTTGAACCGGAAGGAGATGAAGGGATTTTGAAATTCAGACAAGAAAAACTTAGCGCGGGAGACGGTTACCGGGGTACAAGGAAGAGCATGTCCAAAATTGCCCGGCGTTTACACAAACAACGTCTTGTTTTCGAATAAAGCGCGTTCCACGCACCCATTTAATATTGACAAATAACTAATTTTATGTTATTATTAAAATTTATTTGACAAACTAAAACGCCACCTGTTATGATGGATACGAGACGAAACCCAATCCGGCAATCCACAGAGACAGGGGGTACATATGGAAAACTTACCATGCAAGGGATGCAGAGGATTATGTTGCGGACCTGTTCCTGTTACAGAGCGAGAGCTTAAGATAATAAAAAAGAAAATTAGATCGATGCCACATAAACAACGTTTGGCATTGGAGAAACAACCGCGGTTTTATGGAACGTGTATCTTTTATGACCTGGAAAAGGACCGATGTGGGATTTATTCGGCAAGACCGGAAATTTGCCGTGTGTTTGGCTATCATAAAAACCTGTCTTGTTTCCGCAAACCCGAATTGGCGACAAAAGATAATTGGACAGCCAAAGAAAAACATGTTGGTATATTGTCTCAGGATTTTACTTGGAAGGACTTCAAATGACGTTTTTTGGTTTTTTTCAACGCTTGGCAATTTGATCATCCGCCATCCTTCATTTGCGTGAATGGAATGCGGATGCATCTTTTGTTCGAAAGAAAACAATTTTTTCACTATAAAGAATAAATCCAAGGCCATAAAACAGTTCGATGGCCTTGGATTCATTACCCACTGCGCCGACCTCTCCGTTGATCCCAATCCGGCATTGTTCCGGAAATTACCCCGTTCTGCAGATTGTTCAGCACTCGGACAAACGATTACGGACAATCTGTGTCGCTTTCACCATATTTTTCAGTGAAGCGACGGTTTCCTCAACTCCACGGGTTTTTAAGCCGCAATCAGGATTAACCCAGAATAGTTCAGGTTCCAGAACTTGCAGGCCGCGTTCAATGATGGCAATGATTTCATCAGCGGACGGAATTCGCGGACTGTGGATATCATATACTCCCAGTCCGATTCCTTTGTCATAGTCATAATCTGTAAACGCAGATACCAATTCCCCGTGGCTTCGCGATGTTTCGATTGAAATCACATCCGCATCCAACCGGCTTATGGAGTCGATAAAGTCATGAAACTCACAGTAGCACATATGCGTATGGATTTGCGTCGTGTCTTTCACCGAAGAAGTCGTTAGGCGAAATGCCTTCACTGCCCAATCCAAATACTCCTTCCGTGACGATTTTTTAAGCGGCAATCCCTCCCTGAGGGCTGGTTCATCCACTTGGATCATCTTTATTCCGGAAGCTTCCAACGCTTCCACTTCTTTTCTCAATGCCAGAGCAATCTGCCAGGCCACTTGCTGTCTCGGCAGATCATCACGAACGAATGACCAATTCAAGATGGTTACGGGCCCTGTAATCATTCCCTTGACCGGTTTTTCCGTGAGGGATTGGGCAAAAACACTTTCCTTCACACTCATGGGTTCAAGAAACTCCACATCACCATAAATGATGGGTGGTCTTACACAGCGCGATCCATATGACTGAACCCACCCATTCTGCGTAAAGGCAAACCCTCCCAGCTTCTCACCAAAAAACTCCACCATATCGGTCCGTTCAAATTCCCCGTGAACCAGAACATCGAGCCCGATCTCTTCTTGAATATGGATCCAGTTTTTGATTTGCTTCCGGATAAATTCATCATAACGCTCTCCTGTCCACTCTCCCTTTCTCCACTTTCGCCTGGCTTGCCGCACTTCTGAAGTCTGCGGAAAACTCCCGATCGTCGTGGTCGGCAACAGCGGGAGTTTCAATACGTCCTGTTGCTTCTTTCGCCGCTCCTCAAACGGGAGGTTACGTTGCAGATGATGAGTTTGCAGATTTTCGACAGACCGATGCACTTCCGCACGGTTTCTCACCGGGGATTGAGCCAATTGACGCAGTGCCGCACGGCTGTTGTCCAATCTCTCCGAAACAGTGTGGAAACCATGGTTAAACCCTTTGACCAAAGCGGCGATTTCATCCAGTTTTTCATCGGCAAAAGCGAGTGCATTTTTTATTTCCGGTTCCAAATAAGTCTCATGTTTGACGGAGACAGGAACATGCAACAAACTGCAGGATGGTTGCAGCCATATGCGGTCCGGGGAAACATAACCGGTGATTTCCCTGATCAACTCCGATTTTTTCGGCAAATCCGAACGCCAAACATTTCTCCCGTCAACCAGCCCAACCCCCAGCACTTTGTCAGCAGGAAAACCATACATTTTGATATATTCAAGATTCTTCTCCAAACCGTATGCAAAATCCAGCCCAATCCCTTGGACGGGCAAATCGATCAGCTCCGGATACCATTCGGCATAATCAAAATAAGTTTGCAGCATGATGCAAAGCTGAGGGGCTGCTTCGTGCAATTGCCTGTAAATGTATGCGACCGTTTCCATCTCTTCTTTGCTGATGGATGTAACCAGAACCGGTTCATCAAATTGAATCCACTCAACGCCTTCCTGCTCCAATTCCTGCAAGATTTGCACATACAACGGCATCAACTGCAAGATAAACGCAGGCAGCTGTGCGCGTTCGTACCCCTTGGAAAGTTTTATAAACGTATAAGGCCCGACAATCACCGGCTTCCCTTGAATCCCCAGTTTTTCTTTTGCCTCGCGATAAGCTTTAAGAGGTTTATTTTCCGTCAGGGTTGGTTGCACTCCCTCATATTCCGGAACAATGTAGTGATAATTCGTGTTAAACCATTTTGTCATTTCACAGGCAACTGCTGTCTGATTTCCTCGCGCCATCGAAAAATAAATATGAAGCGGAACTTCTCCTCCTTCATGGCGAAACCGTTTTGGTACCAGCCCAAACATGACAGCCATATCCAACATATGATCATAAAACGTAAAATCGCCCACAGGGATCAAATCGATTCCATGATCTTTTTGCTTTTGCAGATGCGACAGACGAATCTGTTCCATTCGTTTAAGAAAATCGGCTTCTTCCAATTTTCCTGCCCAAAACGCTTCCAGAGCCTTTTTCCACTCGCGATTTTCCCCAATGCGCGGATAGCCTAAGTTACTGCTTTTGATCCCGCTCATTCTGCAAACCTCCCATATGAGTTCATACATAATAAAAAAGCATTCCCAACGTTCACAGAGAGCGTTAGAAATGCGAAAATAAGCAGGATCAGACAGACGAACCCCTTCACTTTTCTAACACCTCCCTATCTCCCGTAGGTCAAGCAGTGTTGTCAGAATAGGCAGGTCTCCTGGCTCCAGGATCTTCACCAGCTAAACCGCCTTCCCAATCCAGTCAAGGATCAGTGACATCATCTTTTTAGCTGATTCCCCTGTCACAGTGGCGGGACCGCACCGGATTCACACCGGTTTCCCTATTAAACTTTAGAGATGGCTTCCTCTAAAGTACCTATTCCCACTATTTTCATTTGTTTTTGCTATTATAAAGGATCATCAAAGAAAGAACAAGAACAAATTGCTGAATTGTTTTTTTACTGTCCCAAAAACAGATTTCCTCCATGCGCCCATAACACAATCCGTTTATAAATGTTGTCAGCAATCGATTTTACCTCAAATTAAAAAGCCACAACCCCTGATGTTTCAAGGGTTGCAGCCTCTTGTGCGGTTTAGATCCGATTATACTTCCATGATGATTGGCAGAATCATGGGACGGCGGCGGGTTTTCTCAAACAAGAATTTGCTTAGCGCATCACGAATACTTGTTTTCAGGGAAGCCCACTCGCTCACTTGTTCCCTCATACATTTTTCCATCGTTTGGCTTACAATGCGATTCGCTTCTTCCAAAAGCTGTTCTGATTCGCGAACGTAGACAAAGCCGCGCGAAATAATATCCGGACCGGAAAGAATCGTACCGTTTGTTTTACTTAGGGTAACCACAACGACTAAAATGCCGTCTTGGGAGAGTAGTTTACGATCTCTTAGTACGATGTTTCCAACATCTCCAACGCCTAGTCCGTCAATCAGCACTTTCCCTGTCTGAATTTTGGGACCATATCTCGCTTTTCCGTCTGAGAATTCGACTGTATCTCCGTTGTCACAGATAAAAATATTTTCTGGGCGCACTCCCACAGATTCGGCAAGTTGGGCGTGAGCACGCAACATGCGGTACTCACCGTGAATCGGAATAAAATATTTGGGTTTCATCAGGCTTAGCATCAGTTTCAAATCTTCTTGAGAACCATGTCCTGACACGTGAACATGAGAAGTCGTACTGTAAACGACATCAGCGCCGATGCGGAACAGCTGGTCAACAGTGCGGCCGATCAATTTTTCATTCCCCGGAATCGGCGTCGCGGCGATGATCACCGTATCGCCGGGCAAAATCTCCACTTTCCGGTGGGAAGCGTTTGCCATGCGCGTAAGTGCAGACATCGATTCCCCCTGGCTGCCGGTGGAAATCACCGCAACCTTGTTGGCCGGAAGGTGATTAATTTCATCCGGATCTATCAATAAATCTGATGGAATCTCCAGATAACCCAATTCCGAGGCGATATTTACCACATTCACCATACTGCGTCCGACCACCGCCAATTTCCGCCCGTACGTGTGGCAAGCGTCCACCACTTGCTGGATGCGGTGTATGTTGGAGGCAAATGTGGCTACAATGACCCGTTGCTTCGCTTTCCGAAATACTTCTTTAATTCCGTCACCAACCGTGCGTTCCGAACCGGTAAACCCGGGACGTTCTGCGTTGGTACTGTCCGACAACAAACATAAAACGCCTTTTTTCCCTATTTCCGCCATTTTGTGCATGTCGGCCACACGACCCCCGACAGGGGTCAAATCAAATTTGAAATCACCCGTATGCACCACAGCCCCTTCGGGAGTCTCAATGCAGACTCCGACCGAGTCCGGAATGCTGTGGTTCGTATTGAAAAACGTGGCCTTCAAATGGGAACCTAATTTGATTTCCGACTGGTTATTGATCACATGCCGTTTCGTGTCATTCAGCAGATGTGCTTCTCGAAGCTTATGTTCGACCAATCCCATTGTCAGTTTCGTCGCGAAAATGGGAACGTTTAGTTGCCGCAAGATATATGGAAGACCGCCAATATGATCCTCGTGTCCATGTGTTAAGATAATTCCGCGTACTTTCTCCCGATTCTCAACAAGATACGTGATGTCCGGAATGACAATGTCGATTCCCAACATGTCCTCTTCAGGGAACATTAAGCCCGAGTCAATGACGACAATGTCATTCTCGTACTGCACCACATACATGTTTTTTCCGATTTCATCCAACCCACCGAGAGCAAAAACGTAGAGTTTGCCCCGCTGGTTTTTTGTCACAAATGTACCTCCTATATATTCTGTTGTCGTCACCCTAAACCGCACAAATCTCACTTGTTCTCATTATATACGATCAAAAAATATGTATGCAACCAATTCTTGTTGAAACGGAGCTGAAGAAATCATCGCGATTGAGGAAAAATGAGAAAAACCGACCTGCACATACAGATCGGCTCATTCTGATTATAATAATTCCCTGATCCATTCATCCGTTGCCGCCCTTTGCAGTTCATCCATTTCTGTGAGCGGCAACCGGACATAAGGCTCCGACCAGCCCTTTTGCGCCATCGCATACTTTAACGGCACAGGGCTGGATGTGATAAACAAACCGTGGAAGACGGGCAACAGTTTCTGATGAATGGCGATCGCCTTCTGATTGTCACCGGCAAAAAAGGCATCGATCATCTCTTTTATCTCTCTGCCGACCAAATGACTGGCCACACTGACCACACCGGCTCCGCCCACAGCCAGCACCGGCAGGGTGATTCCGTCATCGCCGCTGTAAACGGCCACATCCGGGGAAATGGAAGCGATCAGGTTGGAGATTTGCCCCATGTTTTCGCTCGCCTCTTTGATCGCCACGACCTGATCCAATTCGGCCAGGCGCTGCATCGTATCAACAGTCATATTGACACTGGTGCGCCCGGGGACATTGTAAAGCATGACCGGCAGTGACGTCGCAGACACAATCGCCTTAAAATGTTGCACCAGTCCCTCTTGCGAAGGCTTGTTATAATACGGTGCAACCAGCATGATTCCGTCGACACCGATCTCTTCCGCCTCTTTGGTCAGTTCGATGCTTTGCTGTGTATTGTTGCTGCCGGTTCCCGCAATCACTTTCACGCGTCCGGCCACTTTCTCTTTGGTAAAACGGAACAAAGCCAATTTCTCTTCGTGAGTCAAAGTAGGCGATTCGGCTGTTGTTCCTGAAACGACGATCCCGTCGCTCCCCGTTTCGATCAAGCGCTCAATGCATTCTTCCAGCCGGGGCCAATCAATTTCGTTTTCCTTGGTGAACGGGGTGTACATCGCAGTAATTAACCGGCCAAAAAACATATCTCTCACTCCATTTCCAAATGCACGCTCACGCATAATTGAGATTATGCAGGTTAAATTTCCGGTGAAGGGCACGAATGGCTTTTACCATATCTTCTCCGTGCACCAGCACCCAGATCGTCGTATGCGAATCGGCCGACTGCAAAATTTGTACATCTTCTTCAGTCAGCGCTTCAGAGATTTTCGCCATAACCCCCGGCACCCCGGCAATGCCCGCACCAACGACCGAAACTTTGGCACAGCCGCGGGAAAGTTCCGGAGTTAATCCCAAGTCGCTGATGATGGCTGCTGCCTGGTCGGCAAGGTCATCATAAACCGTATAAGCGATCTCACACGGATTGACACTGATGAAGTCGACACTGATCCCATGGTCGGCCATCGCTTTAAACACGCTTACCTGCCAATCATATTGGCCCTGGTTTACACGGATTTTTATTTGCGTCACATTGGGCATCTGTGTAATCCCGATAATCGTGGTTTCCCGCACTTCACTGGCCGGGCGGTCGATTTCCGTCAAATGCGTCACCAGTGTTCCCTTATGATCCGACATCGTCGACCGCACGCGAATCGGGATTTGCGTTTGCATGGCAATTTCAACGGCCCGCGGGTGGATCACTTTGGCCCCCTGAAACGCCAGGTTGCACATCTCGGTATACGTAACCTGTTCCAGTTGGGCGGCATCTTCAACAATGCGCGGATCAGCGGTCATGATCCCTTCGACATCAGTGAAAATATCCACATATTCTGCATGCAAAGCGGCCCCCAAAGCGGTCGCGGTCGTATCGCTGCCGCCCCGGCCCAATGTCGTGATCTCCCCATCGGTTGTCTGCCCTTGAAAACCGGTCACGATCACGACATTTCCTTTTTCCAGTTCATGTTTGACCCGCTTGGGATTGACGGTAATAATCTGTGCGTTGGTATGATGATTATTCGTAATGATTCCCGCTTGTCCACCAGTCAGTACACAGTTTTGAATTTCATGTTTTGTTAAGAGGGAAGAAATCGTGGCGGCGGAAATAATTTCACCACAGCTCATCAACAAGTCTTTTTCGCGCGGAGTGATTACGTCCCCATATTGTTTGGAAATACTTAATAGTGTATCTGTTGCATAGGGGTCTCCCTTTCTCCCCATCGCAGAAACCACGACGACCAGACGATATTCTTCGGCCAGCGCCTTGCGAATATGATGCAATACGCGCTGGCGCTGTTCGGGGGTCGCCACTGAGGTTCCGCCAAATTTCTGTACGATGATCCTCATGGTGTATCCCTTCTCTATCTTTCATTTTCAATGAGTACTTCCGCAATTTGAATCGCATTGGTGGCTGCCCCTTTGAGCAGATTGTCGGAAACGACCCACAGGTTGAGTCCGCGCGGATGATTCAGGTCACGCCGCAGCCGTCCGACAAACACCTCGGTGCGATCCGCAGAATGAAGCGGCATCGGGTAAATTTGCCCGGCAATGTCATCCTGAACCACAATTCCCGGCATCTCGCTTAAAAGTGCCCGAACCTCATCCAATTCAAAATCTGATTTTAATTCCACATAAACAGATTCGCTGTGTCCGCGGAAAACCGGTACGCGCACACATGTCGCCGTTACGCCGATCGAGTCATCGGCAAAGATTTTTTTCGTCTCACGGACCATTTTCATCTCTTCCAGGGTAAACCCGTTTTCTTCAGCTACATCCACTTGCGGAATCACATTAAAAGCCATTTGGTAATGCCGATCCAATTTTCCCACCGGAAGCACACTGGCGGTCACTTCATCCCCGTTCAAACTCGCCTTCGTTTGCTGCTCCAGCTCGTGGATCGCCTGCCAGCCGGCTCCCGAAACAGCCTGGTAGGTGGAAACGATCACGCGTTCGATGCCGTAGCGATCATACAGCGGTTTTAGTGCAACGACCATTTGAATGGTTGAACAGTTTGGATTGGCAATAATCCCTTTATGATTTTTCGCCGCTTCCGGATTTACTTCCGGCACCACCAGGGGAACTTCCGGATCCATCCGAAACGCATTGGAATTATCAATCACAACCGCTCCTCTTTTCGCCGCTTCCGGCGCGAGCACCTTACTGACACCGCCGCCCGCACTGAACAGGGCAAAGTCAACACCGGCAAAGCTCTCCGGCGTCGCTTCTTCGACCACCACTTCTTCCCCGCGAAAAGTGATCGTTTGCCCGGCAGATCTTTTGGATGCAAGAGGGCGCAATTCTTTTACCGGAAAATTTCGTTCATCCAAATACTTGAGCATTTGTTGTCCCACAGCCCCGGTTGCTCCGACGACAGCTACTGTGTATTCCCTGTTTGCCACTCAATTTCCCTCCAATAATCCTGATCATATGGGAGTCGTCCTCCAAACAGCAAAAAAGCAGGCAATTGGAGGACGTCTGTCTTATTGCGAAAGCTCTTATCTATTATGAAGTGAAATCGCGATATTTTTCAACTATTAATGGTTGCAACTGCCTTCCTTCAATGGCTGACAAACAGGTTTCGGGGATCAGTTCCATCCGCGCCACCATTGATTTCGGCTTTTTTTCCGGAGCATCCTGACCAAAAGGAACAAAATATACATCTTTTGTTGTCAGCAGACAGGCCAGATTCTTTGCGTTCAACCCCAGCGCGTCGTTGGTGGAAATGGCCAACACGACCGGCCGGTGATTGCGCATCTGCGCCTTGGCGGCCATCAGCACCGGCCCATCTGTCATCGCATTTGCCAGACGCGATAATGTATTCCCCGTACAAGGGGCAATCACCAGGCAATCCAAAGTTTTGGCGGGGCCGAGAGGTTCAACCTCGGGGATGGACATAAGCGGTTCCTGCCCGGTAATTTCTTTGATTTTTCGCTTCCAATACTCCGCCGTCCCAAACCGGCTGTCCACCGTTGCGACGGTATGGGAAATAATCGGAACCACTTTTGCCTCCATTTCAACCAATCGCTGCATTTGCGGCAGAACCTCGTCATGCGTGCAGTGGGACCCTGTCATGGCAAAACCGATTGTCAATCCGGCAAAGCTGATCTCCCTCACTACACGGCTCCCTCCTTTTGCAATTCGGTTGTCATCAGTTGCGTGATGGTTCGGGCGAGGATACGACCCGCCGTCTTCGGCGCCACTATACCCGGCAAACTCGGAGCCAAAATCGCCTTGATTCCCCGTTTCTCGGCAAAGGTGTAATCCACTCCGCCCGGTTTGGAAGCCAGATCAATGATCACCACATCATGAGGAACTTGTGCCAGCACTGTGGAAGTGATAATGAGGGCGGGAATCGTATTAAAAATCAAATCGGCATTGCGGACATACTGAGCCAAATCCTCGATATCGAACGATTCCATCCCCATTTCAAAGACCCTTGCTTTATAGGCGGAACCACGCACCCCCACCTTGACCCGTGCCCCGATTGCATGAAGCGTTCTCGCCAGCGACATCCCGCATCTTCCCAGCCCGAGAACGATGCATTCAGAACCGTGGATGGTGATGTCCGTATTTTGGATCGCCATCATCAATGCTCCCTCCACGGTCGGAATCGAGTTATAAATGGCAACGTCATCCCGCTCCATCAGTTCAAACAGAGCGATCTGATATTTTTGGCAGAGATTTTTCAAATATTGTGTTGCCATCCCAGCAAACATCAGGCATTGCTTGGGAAGCGCCGCCACATGTTCTTCTGTGAGCACCAGGGTTTTGGAGGTAAATACGCTGTTTACCATCCCGTACTCATCTGTTCCGATAATGGGTAAAACGAGGACATCAGCCTGCCTCAACACATCTGCCGATAATTCCTTCAAGGTCGCGCCGCTGAGGGGGCTTTGCAAATTGTCATAACCGATGAGACTTACCCTGGCATCCATCTGGATACAGCTTTTTATAACTTCCAACTGTCTCGCATCTCCACCGAGGAAGACAACATGCTTACCTTCCAGCATATGCAATTAACTCCTTTCCCCGGAAGAATAAGTACACAAAAAGGCATTGCCAACTAATCAATCCTTGCTTGCATCATATGAGGGTGTTGGGTATTCGGTTCCGCACTTTTTATCCTTTCTGCTCAGCCGTGCTGATGATCACCATCTCCGGCCCC
The DNA here is from genome assembly GCF_016055135.1 of Thermoactinomyces sp. CICC 10521. Taxonomy (NCBI): domain Bacteria; kingdom Bacillati; phylum Bacillota; class Bacilli; order Caryophanales; family Thermoactinomycetaceae; genus Thermoactinomyces; species Thermoactinomyces sp. CICC 10521. The sequence goes on from NZ_JAECVZ010000019.1 coordinate 48,381, forward strand.
ACTTTTTTGACCAGACGCCAGGATAATTCAATCTGCCGCGATTTCTTTTTGAACCACGAGGAACCCACCGGGATCAAAATGGATTCGATTTTTCCGGTCTGCGGGTGAAAAGTCAGATCCGCATGCAAAAAGTTTCCCAGTCGCTCACCGTTAACCAAATCAATGCATTCCTTTTCGGCAAATTCACTCCAACGCATATTTCTCCTCCATTTTTGCTCAGCATGATAAAAAAACTTTCTTTACCTCATATTTATGAACGGAAAAAGCAAAACATAAGAAAAATCCCCCCGCTGTTGCAGGGGAAAATAAACATTCCTCTTATCGCAAGCACGATCCGGGGGAAAGCCTGAACAGACCCGTTCCTCATTGCGCTTTGACACAAAAAAGCCCGGGGGATTATCTGATGCGCCCCCCAGGCTTTCTTTATTGACAACACTTTTTTTTGGCTTTTTGCACTTCGAGGATGAGCAGATCCAACTTCATGGAAAGCGGCAAGACTTCCGCAGCTCCCAAGCGAACGGGTTCACCGCTCACAAACTGATACAGCTCATGCCTGAGCCGCTCCAATTCTTCTTCCACTGCCTTGCATGGCAAGATTTCAGCCATGAAGATCCCCTCTTCCTATTTGCCGGTATGACCAAACCCACCTGCACCGCGAGCTGTTTCATCCAACTGCTCCACGATCTCCAACGATACCTGCGGCACCTCTGCGAAGACAAGCTGGGCAATGCGATCTCCGCGTTCAACGCTAAACGGTTCATCCCCCAAATTAAGCAAAATGACACCAATTTCGCCCCGATAGTCAGCGTCGATCGTACCGGGAGAATTGAGAACGGTGATCCCCTGCTTTAAGGCCAGGCCACTTCGGGGCCGTACTTGCGCTTCCAGGCCCGTCGGCATGGAAACGGCGATTCCGGTAGGGATCAACTTCCATTTCCCCGGCTCGATCACGGATGTTTCCTTTACCGCTGCATGAAGGTCAAATCCGCTGGAACCAATGGACATTTTTGTTGGAAGAGGCAAATCTTCGTTTCCTTGTAGTTGAATAACTTTGACACCGATCAAGCGAGTTCCTCCCTGAAACCTTCTGGTATTTTACCGTCAGGTGAGATGAGAGCCAGCGACATGGGAGAGGTGAAAAGCTCACAAGCCAGCTCATTGACATCATTTAAGGTAATCCGCTCCACACTGTCCACGATTTCATCCATGGACAGATGCCTTCCCAGCAGAAGCTCATTTCTTCCCAAACGGCTCATGCGATTGTTTGTGCTCTCCAAGCCCAACATCAAACTGCTTTTCAGCTGTTCTTTTGCTTTGTTCAATTCATCAGCGGTCAATCCATGCCGTTTCACTTGCTCCAGTGTCTGGCAAATGCATTCGCACACTTCTTCTTCCTGGCCATGCTTGGTTCCGGCATAAACGGCAAACACGCCCCCATCGCGATGCGCGGAGTGATATGAGTAAACAGAATAAGCGAGGCCCCGCTCTTCCCGGATTTCCTGGAACAAACGCGAACTCATGTTTCCTCCGAGAACATTATTAAGTAAAACCAGCGTATAAATGCGTGAATCCCGAATCGAAAGTCCCGGAAGGCCAATGCAGAGATGAGTCTGTTCCGTCGGCTTTTGTCTTACTTTCACCCCCGGCACAAATCGGAGGGGATTCGTCCCTTTGACCGCCGACTTTCCTTGAAATCCGCCAAATGATGCGACGATTTGGTCGTAATAATCATCCGGCAGATTCCCGGCCACCGCAACCACCACCTGGTCCGGCGTATAATGATCCTTTTTGTATTCAAGCAGGGCTTCTCTCGTAAAGCGGAGGACCGTCTCCTCATTTCCGAGCACGGGATAGCTGAGAGTGTGATTCCCGAGTGAGGCGACCGACAGCAAATCGTGAACCAAGTCGTCCGGTGTATCTTCCACCATGCGAATTTCCTCAACAATCACCTTTTTCTCTTTTTCAATTTCGCCCTCGGCAAAAACGGAGCCAAAAAACATATCCGTGAGAATTTCCAGAGCGGTGGAAAAATGTTGATCCAGCACTTTTCCGTAATAGCAGGTGATTTCTTTGGAAGTAAATGCGTTGACATGGCCGCCGATCGCATCAAAAGCCTCCGCCAGCTGCCTCGCCGATCTTTTTTCCGTCCCCTTGAACATCATGTGCTCAATAAAATGGGAAATTCCGTTATTTTGTTGATTTTCATCTTTTGAACCCGCACCCACCCAGATGCCCAGCGCGACAGAGCGGACATGCGGGATTTTCTCGGCGACGATCCGAACCCCGTTTGGCAACGTATGTTTTACGATCAAGTAAGATCCTCCTTATCCACGGCAAGAGAGCATTAATCAAGCAGTATCCATACTATAACAAAACTTGCATATCCGCTCAAATCAATCTGCCCGATTGGATGAAAGAACTTCACCGACCGTTGTCCATTTTAATCCTTTTCTCTTCCCCTCACGCAAAATTTGCCGCAAAGCTTTTACCGTCCGGTCTGTCGGATGCGTCAACAAAAGGTGACCTGGTCCGAGTTCCCTTTTCACTTTGGTAACCATCATCCCCGGGGAGACGGATTTGCGCCAATCGACAGTGTCAACAGTCCATAAAACCGTTTGCAGCTGGTGCTTGGCTGCGACTTCACATACCATCCGGTTAAAATCACCTGCGGGAGGAGCAAACCATTTGCTTTTGGTGTTCAACGTTCGCTCAATCAGGGACTCGGTTTTCCCGATTTCCCGTTCCATTTGATTCCTGCTAATTTTGCTCATCAACGGATGCGAATAAGCGTGATTGCCGATCTCATGCCCGTCGGCTGCGATTCGCCGTGCCATGTCCGGATTTTTTTCCAGCCACGAACCATCAAGAAAAAATGTGGCTTTTACCTTTTCCTCTTTCAATATCTTTAGCATGTCAGGAATATATTCCGTGCCCCAGGCCACATTCACCATCAAAGCAACCGCTTTTTTTCGTTCATTCCCACGGTAAACCGGTTGGGGACCGAGATCGCTCAAAGAGACTTTCGGGGGAATCTCCCGATAAACCCAAACGATTTTCGACTGATCTTTTTGTCTGAGAGTCCGTCGCACCGTTTCTTCTATGTTCACTTCCCTGCCATTTAGGCCGGGAATCGCTTTCCATACCCGATCAACCCGTGCATCAATCGGTTTTATGTAATACTTGGCTGCCTCTTTTTTCACCCGTTCATAAAGCGGGTTTTCTTCATCAAAATAATGAAATACCTGTATTGATTTATGATTTTTCACAGATGCCACATAAGATTCGATTACTGGTGTTTGCACCAAGACGACCATAAAAACAACAGACAAGAGTATGGATGCCGCCCGGATCGGAAACAAGGCTTGTCACCTCCTTTTTTCCTACCATATGCGGGCAGGCATCTTCCTATTCTTCCCCTGAAAACGTAAAAAAAGAGACAGATCGCTCTGACTCTTTTGTTGCTTCCCTGTCACGATTCTTTTTTCTTATCCGCCTGCTCCTTCAGAAGCACTTTCCGGGATAAGTTAATCCGGCCTTGGTCGTCGATCTCTGTCACTTTCACCATGATCGAATCACCGACCTTGACTACATCGCTCACCTTGCCCACACGGTTGATATCCAATTGGGAAATATGGACAAGCCCCTCTTTTCCAGGGAAGAGTTCCACAAATGCGCCGTATTTTTCCACGCGCTTCACTTTGCCGAGATAGGTTTCTCCCACGGCGACTTCGCGCACCAGATCTTCAATGATCTGTTTTGCCCGTTCATTTTGTGTGGGATCGGGCGAAGCGATGTAAATGCGTCCGTCTTGCTCAATATCGATCTTGACGCCGGTCTCCTCGATAATTTTATTGATGACGCGACCGCTCGGGCCAATCACATCGCGAATTTTGTCAGGATGAATTTTCATTGTGAGGATCTTGGGCGCATACGGCGAGAGCTCTTTTCTCGGTTCGGAAATCACTTCGGCCATATGATCCAGGATAAACAGGCGCGCTTTCCGCGCTTGATCAAGGGCGCGCTCCAGGATCTCCCGGTCGATCCCTTCAATTTTAATATCCATTTGCAGCGCTGTTACCCCTTTTCGGGTACCCGCCACCTTGAAATCCATATCGCCGAGATGGTCTTCCATGCCTTGGATGTCAGTCAGGACAACCACATTGTCTCCCTCTTTGACCAATCCCATGGCAATCCCGGCCACCGGCGCTTTAATTGGCACCCCGGCACTCATCAAGGCGAGGGTGGATGCACAAATGCTCGCTTGGGAAGTGGAACCGTTTGATTCCAAAACTTCGGAAACAAGGCGAATCGTATACGGGAATACCTCTTCGGAGGGGATCACCGGTTCCAGGGCCCGTTCCCCCAAAGCACCATGTCCGATCTCCCTGCGTCCGGGTGCACGAATCGGTTTCGCTTCGCCCACGCTGAAAGGAGGGAAATTATAATGATGCATAAACCGCTTGGACTCTTCCAGATCAAGCCCGTCCAAAATCTGCACATCACCGAGCGCACCCAAGGTACAAACGCTGAGAACCTGCGTCTGTCCCCGTTTGAACAAACCGGAACCGTGCGTGCGGGGCAGAATATCGATTTCGCTGGACAGAGGGCGGATCTCGTCGTATTTCCGTCCATCCGGCCGCTTTTCTTCTTCCAAGATAAGACGGCGTACTTGTTCTTTTACGATCTGATCGAATACGTGGAAAATCTCGCTTTCTTTTTCCGCATATTCCTCCTCGGCCATCTCTTGCGCCAATTGCTGTGCCACCTGTTCTTTCACTTGGTCAATCGCATCTTGGCGCGCCTGCTTTTCCGTCACCTGAACCGCGTCAATGATCGCCGAAGTTGCCAGTTCGCGTACCCGCTGGTTGATGGTTTCATCCACCTGATACAGCTGTGTCTCCATTTTTGGAAGACCCACTTGGCTCACAATCTGTTCCTGGAAGGCAACCAGCTCTTTGATTACCTCATGGCCGAAAAGAATCCCTTCCAAGATCACCGATTCGGGGATTTCATCAGATCCGGCTTCCACCATGTTGATTCCGTCTTTGGTGCCGGCCACGACCAGGTGCATTTCCGATTTTTCCATCTGCTCCACTGTCGGATTGATGACGAACTTCCCGTCGACCCTGCCGACCACGACACCGCCGATCGGCCCTTTAAAAGGAATGTCGGAAATGGAAAGTGCTGCCGAGGCCCCGATCAGAGCAGCAATCTCAGAGGAACAATCCTGATCGACCGACATTACGGTTGTCACCACTTGGACTTCATGGCGAAACCCTTCATCAAAAAGCGGACGGATCGGACGGTCGATCAGCCTTGAAGCAAGAATCGCTTTTTCACTGGGCCGTCCTTCGCGTTTGATAAAACCGCCCGGGATTTTTCCTACTGCATACAACCGCTCTTCATAATTGACCGTGAGCGGGAAAAAATCCGTGTCCCGCGGCTCCTTGGAAGCTACGGCTGTGGCCAAAACCGCCGTCTCCCCATAGCGAACCATGACGGAACCATTTGCCTGACCAGCAAATTTTCCAACTTCTAAGATCAGTTTACGACCTGCGAGCATCGTTTCAAATATTGCCGGTTCCATGTTACAGTATTTTCCTCCTCTCGAAAACGTACATAAACAATCCATAATTCTTCATATGTACATTATGATCCTTCTCCGGTCATTTTAAAAGACAATAAGTTAAAAAGCGGGGCAAATGCCCCACTTTTTGGCTATCGACGCAATCCGAGTTTTTCAATCAGCTCGCGATAACGGGTAATGTCTTTGTTCTTCAGGTAGTTGAGCAAATTACGGCGTTGCCCTACCATTTTCAAAAGACCACGGCGGGAATGATGATCTTTTTTGTGGTCTTTCAGGTGAGCGTTCAGCTCATTGATGCGATGGGTCAAAATCGCAATTTGCACTTCCGGAGATCCTGTATCTCCTTCATGCTTTTTAAATTGGTCAATGATTTCTTTTTTGCGTTCGTTTGTCAATGCCATTGTGTATCCTCCTTTTGCTAAAACCCCCGTGACCCAGAGTATCGCCGAGGCATCGATCCACCGAGCCAGGGTTAAACCCAGCAGACAGCGCCTGCTGACACCGGATAAGTATATCACAGGAAAGCACGGAGTACAATAACCATTATTCTACAAATTCTTTCAGCCAGTTCTCCGCGTATTCCCGATCGGACTGAATTTGCTTAATTAATTCGTCCACAGAGGGAAACTTCTTCTCTTCCCGGATAAATGAGAGGAATTCCACTGATAAAATCTGTCCATATAACTGCACATTTTTCCCCAGAAGATGAACTTCCAGGCTCTCGCGGGGAACCGGGTCCGCAAAGGTGGGACGAACCCCGATATTCATAATCCCATATGATTTTTCACCGCCGACTGAAGCACTGACGATGTATACGCCCCGTTTGGGCACAAGATAAGGATCAAGCAAATCGAGGTTGGCAGTGGGAAAACCGATCTTCCGTCCTCTCTGGTCCCCGGTCACCACTTTCCCTTTCAGCTCATAGGGACGGCCCAGAATTCGGCAGGCAACTTCTACATCTCCCGCATCCAGCGCCTGACGCAAGCGGGTGCTGGATGCGGCGATTTCTCCTGACAAGATCGGCTCAACAATGCGCGTCACAAACCGGCCCCGGGCGAGAAGCGGGAGGTCGGACGCCTTTCCGGCGGCACATCGGCCAAACGTAAAATTAAAGCCGGTGACAATCCCTTTGACCCCCAGCGGATGCAATACTTTCTCCACAAAATCTTCCTTCTTGAGCGAGGCAAAATCAAGGTCGAATTTTATAACATACGTTCGCTGTACTCCCAACTTCGCAAACTGATCCAGCTTGGCCGGAAGCGGAGTCAGGTAGCGATTCACGCCCGCCTGCCCCAACACCTCTCGCGGATGGGGATGAAACGTCATGACCGCCGGCACCGCATCCAGTTCTTTAGCCAGCATGACCGCTTCCTTGATCACAGCCTGATGCCCGAGATGCACACCGTCAAAATAACCGATCGCAAGCACAATTTTTTGCGCTTTTGGATCTTGTTTCTCAATCGGATAAGTTAAAAATATCGTTTCCATCAACATTCCACTTCCCGAAACACTTTTTCCGGTTTCGCCAATCCGCCGGGCATCACTCGATACAAAGCACAAAATCGTCCGGATTCCGAGTAAACCCGCACCAGGCTTCCCGATGCAGGCAAGCCTGAAAACCGAAGTTCCCAACCGTCCAGGACGCGTTTGACATCTTCATCACCAACAACCAGCGATGGCCATAAGCTGAGCGCATCGCCGGGGGAAACGAGATATTCTCCCAGCTTTTGCTGCTCTGCCGCCTGGGCGAGTTCTTCCAACATCCAGCAATCTTCCAAGTGAAACGGACCGCTTTGCGTGCGGACAAGCCCGGTCATGTGGGCAGGGTAACCGAGCGCTCGTCCGAGATCGACGCAAAGCGTACGGACATAAGTCCCTTTGGAACACAGGACATCAAACGAAATCTTGGGATAAGGTGTATCTTCGATCCCCAGCAGATGCAGTTCATAAATGAAGACTTTCCGCGAAGGACGCTCAATCTCTTTTCCCTCACGAGCCAGTTCATACAGTTTCTTTCCTTTGATCTTTACCGCAGAATACATCGGCGGAACCTGCTCAATCTCTCCTGTAAAGCGGCTGAAAATCGCTTCAACACAAGGATGATCCAATTTTTCCACGGAATCTGCCTTTGCCGTGATTTCACCCGTCTGGTCTTCCGTATCGGTAGAGATTCCCACCATAAACGAACCGCGGTACCGCTTCGGCATGGCCTGAATATACTCGGCTATGCGGGTCGCTTGTCCCAAACAAACAGGCAGCACGCCCTCCACTTCCGGATCAAGCGTGCCTGTATGTCCCACTTTTTTTTGTCCTGCCAAACGCCTCACTTTGGCCACAACGTCGTGGGAAGTGAGCCCTTTTGGCTTAAATACCGGCAAAATCCCGTGGTATGTCATCTTTTTTCACACTCCAGTTCCAGGCGAAGGCGGGGAAGCATTTTTTCTTCCGCTTCCTTGAGCGAACCGTGAAAGGTGCATCCGGCTGCCCGGGCATGTCCACCGCCGCCAAACGCTTTGGCCACCTTTCCGACATCAACGAACTCCCGGGACCGCAAACTCACTTTTACCGTCCCGTCCTCCGTTTCCCGGAACAGGATTCCGACATCAACCCCCAAGATGTTTCGGGCGTAATTCACAATGCCATCCAGATCTTCATGTGACTGCAAAAAAGCGTCCGTATCCTTCCTGCTCAAACTCATCCAAGCCACAAGCCCGTCATCGGATCGGCGCAGGCTGGAGAGCGCTTTTTGCAGCAATTGAAGCTGTTCGATGGTCACCGTTTCAAGAACGGCATCGGCGATTTTGTGGGACTCGATGCCCGTATCCACCAGCTGTGCGGCAATTCTCAGGACTTTGGGGGTGGTGTTGGAATAGCGAAATCCGCCGGTATCAGTCAATAAACCGGTATAAAGATAACTGGCCAGCCGTTGATCTAGGGAAACCCCCGCCTGTTCAACCCAATCGAACAGAATCTCAACCGTCGCCGCCGCATCGGGCACGACGATGTTGACATCTCCAAAGCGTTCATTGGTCGCATGATGATCAATATTGATGATGAAGGCATCTTCTGCGAGCAACTGCCGGATGTTGCCCATCCGTTCCCGATCAGCACAATCGAGCGCGATCACATGACGAAAGCGCCCGCTAATCTGATCAGTGGAAACGATCTCTTTTGTTCCCTCCAGGATGAAAAATTTCTTGGGAACGGGGGATTCATTCACCATTGTCACCTGTTTGCCCCATCTTTTCAACAGGTATCCTGCGGCAAGGGTGGAGCTGACTGCATCTCCATCCGGATTGACATGAGATACAATCAGCACTTGATCCGCTTCGCTGATGAAATGTTGAAGAGACTCAAACCACACCATTATTCTTTAGTCCCCTCTGTTTTCACTTCGTAAAGCAAGCGGGAAATGTGTTCGCTGTGCTCCAGCGACTCATCCATCACAAACAGCAGCTCGGGAACGTGGCGCAACCGGATGCGGCGCCCGATTTCCGAACGGATATAACCTTTGGCTTTTTCCAGTGCGGACAGCGTTTCTCCTTTTTCTTGAGCGCTTCCCAATACGCTGATATACACTTTGGCAATTTGCAAGTCGCCCGTCATTTCCACCCTGGTGATGGTGACAAAGCCGATGCGCGGATCTTTGATCTCTTGCTGAATGATTTGGCTCAGCTCTTTCTTTACCTGTTCGCCGACACGGCTTACCCGAATGCGTGCCACCTTCAAAACCTCCTAACACTCTTGAGTTACACATATGTGACGACAGCATCGTAAATCTCTAGCTCATCGAAATTCTCGATGAGGCGAAGCGCCTGCTGCAGTTCCTGTTCAACCACTTTCCTGCTGCTGCCCACACCGACGACAGCGATTTCCGTCAACTGGCGATCATCTTGTTTTCCCGTTTCCGCCACCGATAGATTGAATTTGTTGCGAACCTTGGCTTGCACACTCTTGATGACACGGCGTTTATCTTTGAGGGAAGCGGAAGCAATCACCCGCCCTTTGATCTCCAGTAGGCCGATGACGCTCATTACTTCCGTTCCACTTCTTCAATCACATATACTTCGATAAGGTCGCCTTCTTTGATGTCATTATAGTTTTGCAGGGTTAAACCACATTCATACCCCTGTGCAACCTCTTTTACATCATCTTTAAAGCGTTTGAGCGTATCCAGTTTGCCATCGTGAATAACAACCCCATCGCGGATGATGCGGGCATTTCCATCGCGAACGATCTTGCCTTCGATGACATAACAGCCGGCGATGGTTCCCACTTTGGACACTTTGAAAATTTGCCGAACTTCGGCCGAACCGACCACTTTTTCTTCAAACTCCGGATCGAGCATTCCTTTCATGGCCGCTTCGATTTCTTCAATTACATTATAAATGACCCGGTGCAAGCGAATATCCACTTTTTCCTGTTCGGCCATGGAACGGGCATTGGGTTCGGGACGGACGTTAAACCCGATCACAATCGCATTGGATGCCGACGCCAGGATGATATCCGATTCGCTGATCGCTCCGACACCGGAGTGAATGATTTTTACGTTCACGCCTTCCACATCGATTTTTTCCAGTGAACTTTTCAGCGCTTCTGCCGAACCCTGAACGTCTGCCTTGATGATAATATTGAGATCTTTCACTTCGCCCTCTTTGATCTGTTTGAAGAGGTCATCCAGGCTGACACGGCTGCTGGCGCCACGCTCTTCCTCGATTCGCTTCTGCATCCGTTTCTCGGCGATGGCCCGCCCTTTTTTCTCATCTTCAAACACCATGAACTGGTCTCCCGGGCTTGGAACATCAGGCAAACCCAAAATCTCGACCGGAGTGGACGGCGGTGCGGTTTTAATGCGGCGACCGCGATCGTTGATCATCGCCCGGATTTTGCCGAAATAATTGCCGGCGACAATTCCGTCTCCCACCTTCAGTGTACCGTTTTGTACGAGAACCGTCGCAACCGCTCCGCGCCCCTTATCAAGCTCTGCTTCGATGACGACGCCGCGGGCACGTTTATTCGGATTTGCTTTCAGCTCTTGTACTTCAGCCACGAGCAAGACCATCTCGAGGAGATCTTCAATTCCGTTTCCCGTCAAAGCGGAAACAGGAACGAAGATGGTATCCCCGCCCCATTCTTCGGGAACCAGGCCGTGCTCCATCAGCTGCTGCTTAACCCGGTCAGGATTGACACCCGGTTTATCCATTTTGTTCACCGCGACGATAATCGGCACATTTGCCGCTTTGGCATGGTTGACCGCTTCGATTGTCTGCGGCATCACGCCATCATCGGCAGCGACGACCAAGATGGTGATATCTGTCACTTGTGCACCACGTGCCCGCATGGTCGTAAAGGCGGCGTGCCCCGGAGTATCCAGGAAGGTAATTTTCTTGCCGTTTACTTCTACCTGATAAGCGCCGATATGCTGGGTAATTCCGCCTGCTTCCCCCGCGGTGACGTTACTGTTGCGGATCTGATCGAGCAACGTGGTTTTACCGTGATCGACGTGGCCCATGATGGTGACAACCGGCGGACGTTCCACCAAATCCTCAGGTGCATCCACTTCTTCTTGCTCTTCAAAATTGGATTCATCCACTTCTTCTTTGTAAATGACGGTGACATCAAACTCTTCCGCGATCACGCTCATCGTCTCTACATCGATTTCCTGGTTGATGGTTGCCATGACGCCGTGGGAAATCAGCTTCTTGATCACCGCGGATGCTTCCCGGCGCAACAGTTTGGCAAAGTCAGCCACTGTGAGCGGGCCGGAAACGGTGATTTCCTTGGGCAGAACCGGAGCTTGTTTTTCCCGGTTTTCTCCCTTGCGGTCCCCTTTTTTACGGTTGCGCCCTTTCCCGCGCCCGATGGCAAAGTCTTTGGGCGGATCGTCTTTTAATTTGCTGAAACGGCCTTTTTTCGGATCTTCTTTTTTCGCGCGCTTCGGCTGCTCCACTTTATCCTTTGCCATGAAGCCGGCGGACTTTTGGACTTCCTCGGCGGCGGAAATCCGCGGCTGACGCCCTGGCGATTTCGGCTGATTTTGTCTCTGGTTCGGCCGGTTTGGACGCGAATTTCTCTTATTTCCCGACGGCCTTTGGCTTCTTGAACCTGACTGGTTTTGATTTTTCGCTTGTTGTTTCACTTTCTTCTCTCCCTGAGCCTTCTCTTTTGCTTCCGAAGGGGCTCCCCCTTCTTTATTCATGTGTTGTTCCACTTTCTGGATCATTCCTTCATCCAGTACGCTCATATGGTTGTTCACCTTCATGCCAACCTGTTCCAACAGATTGAGCATCTCTTTACTGGAAATTTTCATTTTTTTGGCATACTCGTAAACTCGCATTTTGGCCAATCGATTCACCCCCGTCAAGTACTTACCAGCTTGGCAAACGAACGGGCAAAACCCGCATCCGTCACGGCTACAACCACTCGTTCGTCTTTTCCAATCGCTTTCCCCAATTCTTGCCGCGTTCCGTAACGAATGAGCGGAACATCATAGGATGAACATTTATCTGTAACCTTCTTCTCGGCATTTTTAGCCGCATCCGTAGCCAGAAAAACGAGCTTAGCTCTTCCAGAACGTACTTCCTGCAAAACCAATTCTTCTCCGGACACTACCTTTTTCGCCCTCGTGGCAAGCCCGAGCAACTGCAGGATCTTATCCATCTGATCCGGGGTCAAGCGTTTTTACATAATCGCGAAGCTGGTCATAAAGTTCGGATGGTACTTGCACTTTGAGGGCTCTGTCCAATGCTTTCTTTTTCTGTGCCAAATCGATATACTCCATTTTTGCGCACAAGTAAGCACCGCGTCCTGATTTTTTTCCGGTCGGATCAATTACGATCTCATTTTCCGGTGTGCGCACAATGCGAACAAGGCTTTTTTTAGGAAACATCTCCTGCGATGCAACGCACTTGCGCATGGGAACTTTACGTTGCTTCATTTTTTAGAGCAACCTCCCCACCAGTTTATTCATTGATAAGATCTTCGATTTCACGGATTTCTTCTTTTTCCTCTGCGCCAGCCAAATGCGCCTCTTCTTCTGCGGTCCGATCTTCTTCTGCAATCGGATCTTCTTCCCCGATCAGATCGTTCTCCGCTTCTGATTCACTTTTAATATCGATTTTCCAATTTGTCAATTTGGCGGCCAGGCGGGCGTTTTGCCCTTCTTTGCCGATCGCAAGCGAAAGCTGATGATCCGGCACAACGACCCGCGCCATTTTTTCCTCTTCATAAACGGTGACGGAAACAACCTTGGACGGGCTCAGCGCATTGGCAATCCACTCATCAATCTGATCAGACCAACGCACAATGTCGATTTTTTCACCCCGCAACTCGCTGACAACCGTTTGTACGCGAGCCCCGCGGTGCCCCACACAAGCTCCGACCGGATCCACATCCGGATTGTGCGAAGCGACGGCCACTTTGGAGCGATAACCGGCTTCACGGGCAATCGCCTTGATTTCGACGATACCTTCATAAATTTCCGGAACTTCCAATTCAAACAGGCGTTTCAACAATCCCGGATGAGTGCGGGAAAGAAAGATTTGCGGACCTTTCGTCGATTTCTCTACTTTGGTGATAAAAGCTTTCACACGGTCACCGTGTTTGAACCTTTCACCGGGAATCGTTTCCGCATGGGGAAGAAGCGCTTCCACCCGTCCCAGATCCACGTAGTAATAGCGGCTGTCCGCCCGCTGGACGATCCCCGTGATAATGTCTTCCTCACGGTCCACAAAGTCTTTGTAAATCGCCGTCCGCTCTGCTTCGCGAATTCGCTGGGTCACCACTTGTTTCGCCGTTTGGGCGGCGATGCGGCCAAAATCGGCGGGCGTTACTTCGATTTCGACAATATCCCCCAATTGGTAGTTCGGATCGATCTCCCTTGCCGCATCCTGCGAAATTTCCAGACGGGAATCCAAAACCTCTTCCACCACTGTTTTACGGGCAAACACCCGGACTTCTCCGGACTGCCGGTTAATGTCAACACGCACGTTCTGCGCTGAATGGAAATTCCGTTTGTATCCGGAAATCAATGCAGCTTCAATCGCTTCAATCAAAATATCTTTGCTGATCCCTTTTTCTTTTTCTAACTGCTCCAGGGCCTCGATGAACTCGGCATTCATCGGTCCCATTCCTCCCTTCGCTTTAGAACACGACGCTCAAGCGGGCTTTTGCCACTTTTTCAACCGGTATTTGAAAACTTTTTTTCTTTTCTTGAATGGTAAGTTGCACCCCATCGTATTGGCTCAACACACCATCAAATACCTTTTGCCCATCAATCGGTTCATACGTCGTAATATGCACATTTTTTCCCACGGCTTTATGAAAATCTTTTTCTTTTTTCAGGGGTCTTTCCGCACCCGGAGAAGAGACTTCCAGGATGTAGGCACCCGGAATCGGATCAGCCTCGTCCAGAGAATCGCTCAATTTTTCGCTGACGCGACTGCAATCATCCAGGTCTACCGGACGCTCCTCACGATCAATGAAAATGCGCAAAAACCAATTGTTCCCTTCTTTCTTGTACTCTACGTCGACCAGTTCCAATCCTTCTGCTTCCAAAATCGGCTTTGCCAGTTTTTCCACTGCTTCTGTTACCTGCCGACTCAAAGCCAACCCTCCTTAAAAACGGCTAATGACAGAACATCTTCGGCAAAATGCAAAGAGTGGGTCAGCGCCCACTCTTTTGCCAACAGATGTATCTACAATAAGTATAGCCAAAGCGATTATACCACAATCATCAAATCGCTGGCAATTGCAAATCCTTGCTCCCGACGTGCGGAAAACCAAAGGGCCGATCGAAAAATGCAGCGATCCCAGCGATGCTGATCGCTCAGAAACCGGACCGCGCCGCGACTTCCCCGAAAAAACGGGACACATCATTTCTGATTACGATAACAAATAGTATAATAAACATGTGACCTTCACGATCCAGAAGGAGGATGACGATGACAAAGCAAAATAGCAAGCAATTACCCCAACGATCCGAAATCCCGGTGGAATACACCTGGCGGCTTGAAGATATTTTCGACAGCGACCAAAGTTGGAACGATGAATTCGACCAAGTAAAAGAACTGTTGCCCAAAATATCCCAATACAAAGGAAAACTTGGCACTTCATCCGAAACGCTCTTGGCCGCCCTCAAATTTCAGGACCATGTGCTCTACCGCTTGGGAAAGCTTTATACATACGCGCACATGCGTTATGATCAGGACACCACCAACTCCTATTTCCAGGCACTGAATGACCGGGCAAAACGGCTGTATTCCGATGCGGCAAGCGAAATGTCTTTCATGGTTCCGGAAATTCTGAGCATCAGTGAGCAAAAATTACAATCCTTTATTCAGGAAAACAAGGAATTGCAACTATACAAACACGCATTGGATCAAATCAACCAAAAAAGGCCTCATGTCCTGTCCGAACCGGAAGAAGCGCTTCTTGCGCAGGCCAGCGATGTGATGCGTTCCTCAGCCAATACATTCGGCATGCTGAACAATGCCGATCTTCGCTTTCCGACCATCATTGATGAAGAAGGAGACGAAGTGGAGATTACTCACGGGCGGTTCATCCAGTTTATGGAGAGCAGCGACCGCCGGGTGCGCAAAGATGCTTTTATGGGGCTTTACGCCACTTACAATAAATATAAAAACACCTTTGCCAGCACGCTGAGCGGGGCGGTGAAGAAAAATAATTTCTTCGCCAAGGCGCGCCGTTACCAATCGGCGAGACAGGCTGCCCTGTCATCCAACCACATTCCGGAAAAAGTATATGATCAACTGGTGGAAACGGTGAATGACCATCTTCACCTTCTGCACCGCTATGTTTCGATCCGCAAGCGCGCTCTCGGGCTTCCGGAACTTCACATGTACGATATTTATACACCGCTGGTAAAAGATGTGAAATGGAAAGTGACCTATCCGGAAGCACAGCAGATTCTCCTCGAAGGCTTAAATGTGTTGGGGGATGAATATATTTCCATCCTGAAGGAAGCATACGAAAACCGGTGGGTCGATGTTTATGAAAATAAGGGCAAACGCAGCGGAGCCTATTCTTCCGGCGCATACGGAACCTCGCCTTATATTTTGATGAACTGGCAGGACAACATGGACAATCTGTTTACGCTGGCACATGAATTCGGTCATTCCGTCCACAGTTACTACACCCGGAAGCACCAGCCTTTTGTTTACGGCGATTATACGATTTTTGTAGCGGAAGTTGCTTCCACTTGCAATGAAGCACTTTTGAACGACCATCTGCTCAAGACCACAAATGACAAACAAAAACGGTTATATCTTCTCAATCATTATCTGGATTCTTTCCGCGGGACGGTATTCCGCCAGACGATGTTTGCCGAGTTTGAACACTTGATCCATCAAAAAGCCCAAGACGGTGAAGCGCTGACCCCTGACTTGCTGACAACTCTTTATTATGAGTTAAACCGGAAGTACTACGGAGACGAAATCGTCAGTGACAAGGAAATCGGACTGGAATGGGCGCGCATCCCCCATTTCTATTACAATTATTATGTTTATCAATACGCAACCGGCTTCAGTGCAGCGGCGGCTCTGTCCAGCCAGATCTTGAGCGAAGGCAAACCGGCTGTGGACCGCTATCTCTCTTTCCTGAAGGCGGGCAGCTCCGATTATCCGATCGAAGTGCTGAAAAAAGCCGGCGTTGACATGACGACGGCAGAGCCGATCAAGCAAGCGCTAAAAACATTTGAAACGAAATTGGATGAGCTGGAAGAGCTCCTCTTCTGACAAAAGAACCCTGCCCTTGCCCGTCAAGCAAAAAGCCATTGAGTCTATGAAGCAGTACTTTACAGACTCAATGGCTTTTTTGTGTTTGTAGCAGGAGAACAAATGTTTATCATCAAATGTTATTGTTACATAGAATATTCGATGTTGGATGAAGGTGAGTACAAGTTTGATAACGGAAGGTTCAAGAACTCCGGAAAAGGCTGGAACTGCTGATAAAACGGCTCAGTGCCTTTCAGGGGTAAAAGAGCGAAATCTGATCTGAATAGCGCAAAGACGCTTCCAAAAAACAGTTTTCCCAAAACATTTCGAATCAGGAGTGGATGCTATTTGAAAGCGATTATTTCCCAATTAGAAAACTATATGAGTAAGTTAGAAGAAAATCGTTATTTTAATGGATCTGTATTAGTAGGTTATAAAGGAGAAATTTTACTAAGCCGTGGTTATGGTTGGAGTAATATAGAACATACTGTACCGAATACACCTCAAACTAAATATCGAATTGGCTCCATCACTAAAGGTTTTACAGCCATGGCTGTTCTTCAGCTGCAAGAACAGGGACTACTATCGGTGTTAGAACCCATTCGTAATTATATTCCCGACTTTCCCAAAGGTGATCAAATCACGATCCATCACTTGCTTACACACACTTCCGGCATTCCTGATTTTGTTAAATTCCCGGATTACTGGACCAGGATTATGCGATTGCCTTCTACTTTGGATCAAACCATCGATTTATTCAAGAATCTTCCTCTGGAGTTTATACCCGGAGAACGGTTTTCTTATTGTACATCGTCCTACATTTTACTTACTAAGATGATTGAACGACTTTCTAAGCAATCCTATGCCAGTTTTCTAAATCGTTACATTTTTGGCCCGCTTAAAATGAATGACACGGGTGTAGATGATGGTCGTACGATAGTCCATAATCTTGCTTCAGGATATTCTGTCTGGAAAGAGATAATTCATACAGAACACATGGACATGTCCATTCCTGTCGGGGGATATGGGTTGTATTCTACAGTCGAGGACTTATATCGCTGGGATCAGGCTTTATATACAAATAAACTCGTATCATATGAGTCACTCCAATCTATGTTTACTCCTCATCTGGAAAACTATGGTTACGGATGGGCTGTTCAACAGCTGGAGATCGGTAACAAATATCATACTTGTATTAGTCATTATGGGGATATCAATGGTTTCTGCGGAAATATTCTTCGATTCGTAAACGATAATCTTACAGTTATTATCTTGAGCAACCTAAATATTACTCCGGTAACATGGATCGGAAAAAACCTAGTTCGTTTATTTTTTGGTGTACCGATCTCATTTCCTGAAGTAACGACATCAATTGATCTAAATGAAAGTGTTGTTAAGCGCATAATTGGAATCTATCAGATAGAAAACTCTG
This sequence comes from Thermoactinomyces sp. CICC 10521, assembly GCF_016055135.1. Classification (NCBI taxonomy): domain Bacteria; kingdom Bacillati; phylum Bacillota; class Bacilli; order Caryophanales; family Thermoactinomycetaceae; genus Thermoactinomyces; species Thermoactinomyces sp. CICC 10521. Next base: position 66,133 of record NZ_JAECVZ010000019.1, read on the forward strand.
AAAGAAAAATAACAATTACCTATGAAGGAGGACAATTATATCTAAGTGTGACTAAAATGCATGGAGCACCTTTTCAATATCCAATACACCCTGTTTCCGTCACTGAAGATTACATCCAGTTCAGAACTGAATATATTGATGAGACATTAGTATTTAATATAAACAAAACTCCCATTCAATTAATGTATAGAGAGATGGATCAGACACATATAGCCTTTCATTTAAGCTAATTAGATAAATAAGCTCATATCCCAGGGGACCGGATTTCATATTTGAGTCGCAGTATCTTATTTGGCGACGGCATCCGTCTGTTCCTTTCAGGCCCGGAAGGGTTTATATCAAATTACGGAAGTGATGCTCCCTTTACCCCTTCCAGAAAGCACTCAAACGCACAAAGAAGGCGGTAGAAATAGCGTGCATGCAGCAAACAAAACTAAAAAATAAGATAAACAGGGATGCTCAATGGGCCATCCCCGTTTTTTTTTTCTGCATTTTACCTGCGGAAAAACACCTGTGGTATTCTCCCATAAAAATCTGTCTATTCTTTTAAAGGCATATTTTTGTTATCGTTTTTTCTCATAGAGTTTATATACAAAATTCCTTATTTAGAGTCCAATCTAAACGACGAATCCACTCGTCTTGCACATCCTTTGCGGCATTTTCCACACGCAACAACACATTCCAAACTTTAGCAATACAATAAGCCTTTATGAGATTAGGCTCATAAGAAATATTTCTGTGTGAAGCATATCCATTAATAAAAGATTCAAGGAGAAAATCAGCCTTGTCCGGATAATGGAAATTCGTAAACCAATATACCCACGCCAAATCATTTAACGGATGCGCCCACTCCGCCCACTCCCAATCCAGTACAGACAGCTTCTTTCCAGGTGATATCAATATATTATGCGGCCCATAATCCCCGTGGGTTAATACCCACTCACTTTCCCTTTCCTCAATGACTGACAAAATCCCGGCTGATGACGTTTTTAATGATAAAGGTACGAAGTCCAAGTCGAACGCTGTTTCTCTCAGAGAATTCAAGGAACTCTTTCGAATAATTCCATTCCCATTAAGACAGGTAATAGCATGAATATGAGAAGCAAGAGTTATACCAAGCAACTTGTATAATTCAACAGCATCATTCCACTTGTGATCGTCTAAAATGAACTGACCGTTGATTCCTTCTCGGTAATCCATAACCATTATTCTGAAATCGAACAGATCAAATGTTTCATATAAAGCAGGAGTGATATCGGATCCATTAAGCAGGCTGAGACAACTAATTTCGTTTAAAGCATCCTGGTTATCCCTTCGTGCAATCTTGGCAACTAATAATGGATCTGTACCGTCCATTAGAACTGTCGAGTTCGTATACCCCCCTTTTAATGGAGTTATTTTCAATGCACCGTATTGCTGAATCAATTTTACAAAAATTCGTTCCATCATTTTAGGTGACCTCATTCTTTCAAGTCAGATGTAAAACAATGATTGAACAATCTATACATTACTCTTCTAGATGATCAAAGTTGTTCTTTTTCAACTAAAGATCATATCAAACGACAGAACGGGATGCCCAATTGAGCATCCCGTTTCTTTTTGATTGAATTGTGAAAAGCACTTGGTGTATAAGCTTGGTCAGTCACAGGCAGCGCATGTTTGTAAAGTACTACTGCACAGGTGGCTCTACGCGATTTGTGATACTGGTGGAACAGGCGCTAAAATTTTCCGGGTGTCAACGCCGGGATTAAATTGACCCACTTCAGCCGGTTTAAAATTGACCCACCCCGGTGCCTCATTTAGCCTTTGAAGGTTCCCCGTAAACTCCACTC